>NZ_JBXXZH010000202.1:0-17404 GCF_059640475.1 Calothrix sp. CBUCES-K 9914 | reverse complement strand
AGCCTCCCCCTGCATCCAATACCTCCCTGCTCCCGATGCCAAAAAGTTATGTGTACACGGTAGGCCTTATTAAGGGGGGTTGGGGGGATTAACCGTTACATTTGTTGATTCATCACTTCCGCTGTTCTATTTTTATCCAGCTTTAGCAGTAGCACACCCAATGGTGGTAAGCACAAGTCCAGTGAATACTCACGACTGTGCATCGACCAGTTGTCAGTCCACTTACCTCCTAAATTACCCATATTGCTACCACCGTATTTACGCGCGTCGCTGTTAAATAACTCAGTGTAAAAACCGGGTTCAGGAACACCGATACGGTAATGCGAATGAGGTTGTGGTGTAAAGTTACAAATTACGACGATAAAATCATTCGTATCTTTATCACGACGAATAAACGAAGCAACACTATGACGGTTATCACTACAATCAATCCACTCAAAACCCTCTTGAGCAAAATCTTGGGAATATAATGCAGGTTCACTGCGGTAAAGATGATTCAAGTCTTGGAAAAACAGCTTTAACAACTGATGCGGTTCGTGCTGTAACAAACCCCACTCTAAATCGCCCCAAACATTCCACTCGCTCCATTGTCCAAATTCCATGCTCATAAACATGGTTTTCTTACCAGGATGAGCAAACATATATGAGAATAAACAACGCACGTTGGCGAACTTTTGCCATCTATCACCGGGCATCTTCCCAATGATATTACTCTTACCATGCACAACCTCGTCGTGCGATAGCGCTAACATGAAGTTCTCGCTATGGTTATACCAAATACTAAAAGTAATATTGTTTTGGTGGAACTGACGGAACCAAGGATCCATGCTGAAGTAATCTAACATGTCATGCATCCAGCCCATGTTCCACTTCAAGTTAAAACCAAGTCCACCAACATAAGTAGGCCAAGACACCATCGGCCAAGATGTAGACTCTTCGGCTATCGAAAGCACACCTGGAAAGTAGCTAAAAAGTAAATGATTAACCTGACGTAAAAAATCGGCAGCTTCAATATTTTCTCTACCACCGTATTGATTTGTTACCCATTCTCCTTCTTTACGGCAATAGTCAAGATAAAGCATTGATGCTACAGCATCCACGCGAATCCCATCAATATGATATTTATCAAACCAGAATAAAGCATTCGCCACTAAAAAGTTACGAACTTCATTTCGCGAATAGTTAAATACAAGCGTTCCCCATTCTTTATGTTCACCTTTGCGAGGGTCAGCATGTTCATAAAGATGTGTACCGTCAAAGAATGCTAAACCATGTCCATCTTTTGGAAAATGTCCAGGCACCCAGTCTACAATCACACCAATATCATTTTTATGACATTGGTCGATAAAGTACATAAAGTCTTCTGGAGTCCCATATCTTGAAGTAGGTGCGTAATATCCAGTTACTTGATATCCCCAAGACCCATCAAATGGATGTTCGGCAATTGGCAGCATTTCAATATGGGTGTACCCCAATTCTTTCACGTAAGGGATAAGACGTTCAGCTAGTTCACGATATGTGAGAAAGCGGGCGCCAGGGTTGAGTTCGGAAACTGGAACAATAGGTGCATTTGTTCCATCAGGATTTTTTGGTATATCTGTGCTAGCAGCGTGCAACCACGAACCTAAATGAAGTTCATAAACCGATATCGGTTGATTGAGAGGTTCTGTATGGCGCCGTTTTTCCATCCATTCTTCATCTTGCCATTGATAGGAACTCAGGTCAGTGACAATTGAAGCTGTTTTTGGGCGAGGTTCTTGTTGAAAGCCGTATGGGTCGCTTTTTTCGTAAATATGTCCGTGAATATTTTTGATTTCATATTTGTAGTGGGTTCCTACCTCAAGTTCGGGTATAAATAATTCCCAAATCCCAGTAGCACCTTTACGCATCTGGTGTTTACGTCCATCCCAGCTATTAAAATCGCCAAGTATCGAGACGTTACGCGCGTTAGGCGCCCATACAGCGAAATATACACCTTTTACACCATCAACCTCGATGAAGTGCGCTCCTAACTTCTCGTAAATCCGGTGATGGTTTCCTTCCGAGAAAATATGTAAATCAAACTCAGTCAGACGAGGAGAACGAAAAGCATAAGGGTCGTAGGTAACACGCTCGTGTTCACCCTCTTTAATACGTAACTGATAATTGTTCAGTTCTTTAGCTTCAATCCGACATTCAAAAAAATGAGGGTCATATACACTTTCCATCAGAAATTCTTTTCTCTCTTCAGGAAGAACTACCCATACTGCGCTGGCATTTGGTAAGTAGGCTCGCACAGCCCAGACATTCGTACCATTTTGTTCGACAAGGTGGGAACCAAGAACCTCAAACGGGTCGTGATGCTGATTCCAGATGATGCGGTTAACCTGTTCAGGGGCGATGGTGGTCATAGACATGCAGCTACCTACGTAATCGATTTATTAGCTAAGTAAATTTGCTTTTTTATTTATTTATATATATATTCTTTACATTTATTTTCAAATTTGTCGCTACTTAAATGGAAAATAGGCATATTATCGCTTCGGCAGGGCAACAAGACTAGGCACTAAAAACTCAAAAATGGGAAAATTGACTTTAATGCGCCTCGCAGACGCAGCAGAAAAATATTTTGGCGAATTTTGGGGTCTAGTTTTGGGGGTGGAACAACCGAGAGTTGTGATTGTAATTCTAAGTATTCAGCAGCTGTGAGTGCTTTCCCATCTATCGGAGAACGCGCGGCTGTAATAATTTCTGTCCGTAGGATTTCTTCAGGAATATCATCCGGGGGTGGTAAAGATGAAGCTACATAGCTTAAACCACTAGCTACAACAGTCAACACACTAGTGATAGCAACAAGAGTCAGAAATGAAAATAGTTTTTTAACTGTTACATCCATCTGTCTTTTTCTCCCCCTTCCTTCTTTTCAAAATTAGCAAGCTCAATAAACATAGATAGTTATGTAGCTATATTTGACTTGATGATTGAAATATTAAAAATTGCTAGATATAAATAATGACCTGGCAAAGACAAAAAGCTTCGTCAGGTCAATATTTTTTTCAAGGCAAAAAGAACGGATTTTGTTTACATCCGAACATTTTCAAAACTTTAACTATTGACTCCACACTCTACTTAAACTGCAATCGGGACGTAGTGAGGAGTATAACGGAAGTGCGTGATTTTAGCTATCTCACTGAACCAATGCTTAGGATTTTTTTGGTTTAGGAGTAGCAGTTCCAGTGGGTTTAGCTGTACCTGTCGTAGCAGGAGCAGCAGGGGTTGTAGCAGTACTAGCAGGGGCTGTAGCAGTAGGCGTTGAACCAGTTCCAGCACCAGTATCAGTGGGTTCTGATGTAGCAGCTGGGCTAGCAGTGCTACCTGCATCACCACCACCACCGCTTTCACAGGCGCCGAGAGTTGTAGCCAAACCTAAAACGAGAGCAATACCAAGGATTCTAATTTTCATAACTCCTCTTTCACCAAAATGCGGCAATAAAAAATTTCAGCCTGTTGAATACCATACCGTATCTGTCGATTTTTTTTAACCTTTTTTATATGACACATTTAAATGTATTTTAAGGTCTTTATCCAGTATTCCGGGTATAAAACAGGTTTTACACTATCTTGCAAGTAACAATATTGTAGGATATCACACAAGAAGGCAATTTATCTTACCCGCTTTTTAAAGAGCGATATAGGATTAATATACCAAAAATTACAATTTGTTGTTAACGTCAAGGCACGCGCGGGTTGTGCATACAACCAGTAAGTTCCCAGACTTAAACGCGAGACCCCTTTATCCGCTTTGCTTTTTTGTGACTTGTTTTGTATATAGTGACAAATACAAGCGCCTAATATACTGTACTGACATTCTTAGAAGTCAAGATTATGGCTGTTGCTCGCAAAAAAAACGTTGATAGTTCTGCTACGGGAGGTTGGTTCCGACGCAGACGTTCTCAACGTCGTGATTCAAAGTTATCTGTATCCCATGATAGTACTAATGTTCAATCAGTTCAACATACAAACTCATCGGCATCACAAATAAAAAGTGTGTCTCATGAAGCAAAGAATCTAAGAAAGACGAATCAAAACATAAGTACTCCTAAAACTTCGATGCCAGAGTTAAATAAAAAACAACGTTCTGGTGAAGTATCTAAAACCAACCATAGCCCAAACCGTTCATCATCGCGTCTTAATAAAGCAGGTAATGAAATTCCTGTAATGTCCTCGGCAGTGGAAACAATGCCAATATGGTTGCTACGTTTATCTTCGGTACACCGCTATACATCCGTACTATCTTTTTTACTTGTAGTTGCAACGCTAATTGCTTATGGTTGGACTGTTTACTCACAGCAACTTTGGAGTCAGTCGTATCGGAAATTACAAGAATTACAACGTAATGAGCGACAACTGACAATTACGAATAATGCACTCAAAAGTAAAATAGCTGCTGAAGCGGAAAAAAGCCCTGGTTTAGTATCTCCAACTCCCACAAATCAAATTTTCCTGCCTCGGGAGCCTGAAGTATCAAAACCCGAACCATCTACCCTCGTAAATACGCCCCCTCAGCAAAATTCTATACCCATAGGCTATTAATAAGTGCTCCTCACTCCTTACTCAGCACTCATCACTTGTAATTCTTCATATGCAAAAATTTCCACCAAGTAAAATAAAATTCCGAAGCATCAAGCGCGCGCAATTTCCTCTTCGACAACGAAAAAATTCTCTAGACAGAGAGAACGACACCTTTGTGGCGCCAACACAACCCAAAGAAGTAAACATTAAACTACGTTTATTCACGGTTTGGGGAGTATTGGTTGCAGCAGGTATTGGTTTAGGTATTAATTTATATAATCTACAAATTGTTCGCGGTCCAAAGTTAACGCAAAAAGCGCGAAGCCAGCAAATGGTTAACTTACGACCATATATGCCTCGTCGGCAAGTACTCGACCGCAATAAAAACGTGTTGGCGATTGACCGTCAAGTTTATACATTATATGCTCATCCAAAACAATTTAATAAGCCGCGTCACCAAGTAGCAGAAGAACTGGCAAAAATATTAGACCAAGATGCTAGCGAGCTAGAGAGCCGATTTGCATCTCAAAATAGCGGTATTTTATTAAACTCAGCCCTAGCAGAAGGACTATCAGACAGAGTAGCCGCACTACGTTTTGATGGTCTTGAGCTACGGCAAAAATACGCGCGCTACTATCCAACGCAAGATTTAGCATCTGAAGTAGTCGGATACGTAAATCTTGACCGTCGTGGACAAGCTGGAGTTGAGTATAGTCAAGAAAAGCTTTTAGAACGTTCAGCACAAACAGTTCGCCTCAGTCGTGCTGGTAACGGCGCCTTAATGCCAGACTATGCACCCGAAGGATTCCCAAATTTCGACGACATGGGTATGCAATTAACCATAGATACCCGTTTACAGCGCGCGGCTCGTTTTGCATTAAAAAATCAGATGAAAAAATACAACGCAAAGCGTGGTGCAGTAATAGTAATGGACGCTTACGACGGTTCACTGCTGGCAATGGTGACACAACCGACTTATAATCCAAACGAATATTCAAAAGCTGATATTTCACTATTCAAAAATTGGACAGTTGCTGACTTATACGAACCTGGTTCTACCTTCAAACCTTTGAACGTAGCTATTGGTCTTGAGGCAGGAATTATTAATCCTGATGATACGTTTAGAGATTCTGGAACAATTCAAGTAGGCGACCGTACAATCAAAAACTCAGAAGATAAACGTTACGGACGTATTAATATCGCCCAAATTCTCAAATACTCCAGCAATATTGGGATGGTTCAAATAATGCAGCGTATGCGCCCTAGCATTTATTATGGTTGGTTAGAGAAACTTGGCTTAGGGCAAGGTATGGAGACAGATTTACCTTTTTCCGTTGCCAGTCAACTTAAAGGTCAGGAAGAATTTGTTTCTACACCAATTGAGCCAGCAACGACCTCCTTCGGTCAAGGGTTTTCACTCACACCATTACAGCTAGTACAAATGACAGGAGCATTAGCGAATGGAGGAAAATTAGTTACACCTCACGTCGTCAAAGGATTATTTGACAGCAAAGGTCAAATGCACTATTCACCAACAAGACCAGAACCGCGACAAATCTTCTCACCAACTACAACTCAAAAAGTAGTAGAGATGATGGAAACCGTTGTTTCTACAAAAGGTACAGGTAAAGAAGCACAAATTAATGGTTATCGCATAGCAGGTAAAACAGGTACTGCTCAGAAAGCGAGTGCTTCTGGTGGTTATATTGCTGGCGCCAGAATTACAAGTTTTATTGGAATACTACCTGTTGAATCACCGCGTTATGTTGTACTAGCATTAGTCGATGAACCAAAAGGCGAACAAGCATACGGTGGAACTGTCGCGGCGCCGATAGCCAAGGAAGTAATGGAAGCATTAATTACAACCGAACAAATACCACCCAGTCAGCCAAGATAAAAATGCTGATGTCATTAATTTTGGCTGGTTGTAGCATAGGCTTATAGCCTGTGCGCTCTTGTCAGGCGAGACACCCAACCTACCCAATTTCATGACATCTATATTTTTCTGAACTTCGCTCCTCATAAGGTGCGTGACGCTACTAGTTCATTAGTTTTAGTTCATGATTATTATGGCATCACGCACCCTACTTTAATTTGGTAACTTATACTGCCCGACGATTCGCTTTGCGAACTCTGGTACATGTGCTTCTAACTTCTCTGGATGTTGTCGTTTGACGTATAAGTAATTACGGGTAAAGTGCGAGTCAATCGAAAAGCGCGCGTACTCTAAACCTTTAGGCCCGATTTTTTCAATCACCACTCCCATTAATTTCGCTGCCCACATTGGCAAAGTCACACCCTTATCATAAGCGGGTATACTTTGTTGAACAGCAGCTTTTCTATCTCCCTGTGACATTACAGGTTGTGTATCAATTTGGTCTTTTACCAAATCGAGCATTTCTTTACCTGTGTCATTTCGCACCAAAATCCATTGCCAACCAAACGGCGCCCCCATATACCCAACAACCAAGTCAGCCAAAGAATTTACATAGTCAAAGCAACTCATACACGATGGTGCAAATACATCTTTGAGTTCTTTTGTATTTAACCCAAAAAACGGCACTAACTCCGTTGAACCATCTTCGTGCTTGAAGTGAACCCGAAAATCTTGCATGAACTCGTAGTAAACAACCGTTTCAGGTGACTTACTTGTAGTATCAAGAAATTTCTGTAACCCAGCGCGCGTGACATTATCAACGCAGGGTGTACCCAAAACATATAACTTTTCTAGACCCAGTTGCTTCTCAACTGCTCGCAGCGCTTGAATTTGGCAACCAACACCAATAACCAACAACCGCTTCATTCCTGACTGTTCAATTTGCTCCAACACCGAAAGGTTTGGAGATAAAGTTGGCTTATTAACGCGCGCAGCTAAAACTTCTTCAGGAGTGCGAGCGATAACAGGCATTGGTCCAAAGCGGTCTTCCTTGGTATTTTGTACACAAACAACACCTTCAACCATACCGCGATTGAGCATTTCAATCGCAATCGAGCTTACTATACCTGTCCACTGGGCGCCTTCGATAGGTTGCTGTTTGCGCGCTGCCATCATTTCTTGGTGTACACCAAAATATAACTCGTTTGGATTATCTAAATTACGAGTGGCGCCGTGACTTTGTTTTTCCAAAGTCTCGAACTGCTGATTTATAAAAGCACAAGCTTCCTTGACATAATGAACATAATATGTATCACAAAGCCCACACTCACTACATAACTCCTTAGCAGGGCGCCGACTTCCGGGTTTTAGCGCTTTAGCCTTCTTATGCTTGGGAAAATCTACTGTAGTCATCGAAAAATTTTTATTTTAAACTTTAAACGATATTTTTAAACATACCTTATAACTTGACCCATTTGATATACATAGGGTTTCCTAGTCACATGAGGTCCAGACTAAATTAATAAAATTCTTGTGGAGTGGGCATCCTTGCCCGCCCTTATATACGATTTCTATAGAGTACAATAAAAATTTTAATAAACTAGTAAAATTTCAACTCCTATCATTCTGAGTTAAGTAAACTGAGTTTTCCCGTTATCCGGAGGATATCCACTTATGGTAGGGTAGCATTTCCAAGAGTTTCGCTTTTTTTAGAATATGAAACTATTATATGAATCGTATACATATTAGTTAATCAATGTACATTATGACTCCTTTCCCTCCAAATGCCGCCTGTTGGTAAAACTTAACTAAATCGTCATAGTATACCAGCAACCAATTTAAAGCCTCCTCACCATCTCTAACCCAGATACCTTGTGGATAAATTTCAGCTTCCTCCATAACTTGAGGCAAGAAGTTCACTATTAAATTTTTCTCTGTAGTAGAAGATAAAACCTTTGCCACCTCAGCAACTTCATCAGGAAGTAAATACCTGAGTCGAATCCAACTATAGCAATAAAGCAGTTGGTTTTCATCGCCTCCAACAGAATGATTACCAAATATTATCCATGAAAGAGGCTCATAATCCTCTAAAGCACCTGTTAGTAAAAAATGTAGACCGTGCCATGTTTTGTCAAGATACAAATAATTTATATCATCCTCTTGGTTACATTTTGAGGTGAGCAGTAACCGTATTTCTTCCTCATCTGTGCAGCTTAAAAATTCCGCTAATTCATCAGTAGTTACAGCATTTAAGCGACCAATCATTTGTAAAATCCGCATGTGTAGAGACGCGATATATCGCGTCTCTACTTAAGACAGCGCGCTTGCTATTTTATTTACAGCTTCTAATTCTAACTCTAAGATTTCTGCTACTTCCTGCGGACTAATACCAAGTTGTAAAAGTTTGGGTACGATATCTAGTTTGAATGCTTCTTTAACCTTTTCTTTGACTTTTTCTTCAACCTTTGCTACAACTTATTTTCCTATGTGAATTTTCCGTTCTTTTTTGTTTTGAGATTTAACTTTTTTATTACGTCAATTTTCCGTTCTATTGTGTTCTGAGATTTTACTTCCTCTTGAACCTCAGCTTTAGCTTTTCCGTGAATCTCGTCTATAATTTGTTTCGCCATCTTGTCTGCAACTTCATCTATAACCTCGGCTATAATTTCTTCTTTTAGCTCTTGATAGTACCTTGTACCTCGAATCAAATTTAAAGTTAGCATTTCTTGTACTTATCCCTGATTTAATTTTGGATACTTATTAAGTGTAATCGACTTTATTAACTTTAAAAAATTTTACTCTGCTGACTTCTTGCTGAATCTTTGCCTCACTTTAACTAGCTGTTTTGCTGACTTTTTGTTTTACATATGCCTTCTATAATCAGCTTAAAAATCTTTAAGGCAAAAGATTTATAAGTATTTTCACTTATATAATATCAGATAAAAGTGCTTTAACTACAGTTGTTCCAGTGTTTTTTGGGTGTTTATTTAATACAGACCTATTTTGTATATATAGTATTATGTAGCGTCAAATTTATTATGACGTGTGAGTATCTTCTTAAAAAATACTTCACACAAGCTTTAAAAAGATTTCCTTGTTTACAGCGAAGTACTCAAATCGACTGAAGCTTATAATGATACTAGTGTACAAAACTACTATTTTTTGATATGGTAATTCACAGCCAAGACTATCAAGTACAACAAGCTTTAGCCGCTTCAAATAAAGCAAAAGCTAAAATTATATCCCCTGAAACTATCGCTCAGAAAGATTATGAACAAGCTTTAACTGATTTGTATAGGTGGACGAGAAGATATGAATTAGCAGTTCAGAAAAGTGAGCATGATTTAGCAAGCAAAGCAAAATTTCAGATGGAACGCCACGAAGCTATTGCCGGAAGACTCGCAAAGCTTGCAGGAGAAGAAATGCCAAAGTTAAATACTATTAATCAAAAATTGAGTTTTTGTAAAGAGCAAATTAAGAAATTAAATAAATTAAATAATTATGCACCTGAAAGACAAAGTGGTCAAGGAAAATTATTATCAGAAAATGTGACATCAATTCAACTTCAAGGCAAAGAACTAAAGCCAGAATATTTATTAAAACTTTCTATTCAGGAAACCAAGCAAGCTATACAAGTAGCAAAGAACAAACTAGTATTAATGAATCAAAATTATCAAAAAGCTCAAAAAGAAGGAATAAAATTACGTCAAGAAGCAATACTAGCTTTGCAAAAAAGTACTAACAATGATAATGCATTGATTCTAGAAAAGCTAATATCAAAAACAACCACAGATAAATATATAGATTTTATTGAAGCTCAGATTGAGCAACAGACGGAGACAATAAAGCTTCTCAACAATAATTTAACAACTCTTGAAAGTTTAAAACTGTGTTTTGATAACAATATAACTACTTGAAATAATGATGATATCGACGAGTAATTAGAGTTAATACGAAAACAATTAAGATGAGATGTAATGCCCTAACTATTTATATACAAAACAAATGACAGGCGCCGCATTAGTTTTTACACATGGGCATCCTGTCCATAATTCTTACACTTTACACTTACGACTGCGCGCTTGCTATTTTATTCACTGCTTCTAAGTCTAACTCTAATTTAGTTATGAGAAATATTGATTATGAATAACTTAGAATGTAACCGTTCAGTGGCGCCTTTAAATAAAACAGGCATAGGATTTATCTCTACAGGCGCCGTTGCAGGTGCAGGAGTTTCAGCAACAGTAGGTGGAATAGGTTTAGCAGGGGGGTTTGGTGCAGTAGGTATTGGCACCACTTCTTTATTTGGTGCTGGTGCAGTTGCTGGCGCCGCAACTTATGGTGCTTTTATAGCAGTAATAAACGGAGATGTAACAGCTTGTGGTGCAATGGCAGTTGGCGCCATAGGTGGAGTAGCAGTTTCAAATTTTGTCGGTGGAATGGGATTAGTCGCGCCTAAAATTGGTTTGGCTTTTGGTATTGGTACGGCGCCAATGGCTGGAGTTGGCGCAGTTGTTGGACTTGCTGCCTATGGTGTTGCAAAAATGTTAGATGCTGAATACTTAGAAACTCCCACACAACTTTTTGACCGTATGGAAGAAAAAGTTCTGGAGATGGAAGCTTATTCAAACGCAGTTCTCGAATTAGAAGCTTTTCTATCTGGAGAAGATTTAAATCAGAAATTTGCAGCTTTAGAAGTTGAGGACGAGTTACAAGCGTTAAAAGCTGAATGTCAAAGTTTTTTCTCTGTACTCTCTGTGCCTCTGTGGTAAATAGTAAGGTGGGCAGTGCCCACCATACACAGCACAGGTGGGACGCCTATGCTACGACGAAGCCTTTTTAAACAGGAACAGCTTCGGCAAATTCAGTTAAGAATCTGAATGCTTTGACTATGTTACCAGCACATTCTCTAGGCGATGTACTATAAAACGAACGCCAAGCAGATGCTTTATCTTCATCGTATCGATCCCCACGTTCCGGTCGTATTTCTAACCAAGCTAGCCTCACAGCATGACCAATTAATACATCTAATACTATGTAGTCTTCGACTTGTAAATCGGGGTTTTCTGAAGCAACGGCGCCTAATTCAATGAGTGCTTCAATACATACTTGGCGATATTCGGGAGATTCAATTTTATTAAGCAAATGCTCAACCCGCAATGCAAAATTCTTCTCTCCTGCCGTCATTTCTGCTAGCATAACGTCGCTATCTAAACGGTTGCGGCGTTCAAGTTTATCCCCTATTACCACACCTTTACAGTGCTGCATTATCGACCAGACTTGTTTATAAAAGTCCTTTGGCACTCGTCCAGTTGAACCTTCTGCTTTACGAAAACGGCGCCAACCACCTTCAGGAGGTTCAATTTCTTCAGTTATTGGTGATACTGTAAACCAATTAATATCGCTTTCTCTTTGTTTAACGCGCATTGATTCTTGCTGACGTAAAACATTACTCATCCCTGCATATTCAAGCATCACCTTTCTGAGGTTACTTTTAACTTCAAATGGCGATAGCCGCATTAATTGCTCGTATGCTTCATCCTGAGTAATAATCAACTCCCGTGCGATTTCGCTCGTTAATAATAAAATCAAGTACCCAACACGTACTGTTAACAAACCTTTGAATAATTCCGGTTCAGATTTAATTAAATTACTCAAGTAAATCAAAATCTCTTGCGTTAATACCCTATCACGAATATCTTCGCGGCAGAAATTATTTATTTTCTCAACAATTTCGCTGTGGGATAAAGGAACCGTAATTAGTGAATCTTCGCTGTATGCTTTACCTACTGCAATTTGCTTACCTCGCACAATTAAACTCGTCACCACATCTGACAAGCTAATATCCGCCAGTTGACGTAAACCCGCAGCACCTCTAACTACTGCCCACAAGCCTAATTCAGCGGCTTTATTGTAAACTTCTTCAAGTAAATTATCAACGCTAACACATTTCGACGCACCTCCAAACCCAGTGTCAAACTCAAGTCCTTGTAAGCGCACAAGAAGTTGTAACAACTCAATTTGTTCATAGATATTTTGCGACGACTTCAAGCGCGATAGCAGCATTTCTAAATTTGCTTCATACTCGATTTGAAATTCCTGCGTATTTACTAGCTGAAAATTTTTATCGAGACTAAATGCTAGGTAAGTTGGACGCGGTACTGCGTTTTGGACGGAAGAATGCAAAAAATCAAAGTCTTGTGAATAATCTATACGTTCGATGGCGCCTGTTAATGTCAGTTGGTTAAGTTTTCCCAGCTTAACTTTAACTCCGTTACAAACACCGTCTTTGAGTTCCTGCATTAATTCAAGTAATGCTTGACTACCCACTTCCCACATCGTATGTGTCAGCATCAATGTTAAAGTTGGGCGCCCTAAGTCGTTCCAGTATTTTTGAATATAAGCTAGCTCACTGCGAAATTGGTCTACCAAAAAATGATAATCCAATGTTAAGTAAAATTGCTGTGAGTCTAAGAAAGATGGTAAAAATACTACCATCTCACTATTAAGTCGGAAAAAGCGCGAAGTCGTTAAACTACGAGGACGACGTGGTGGGCGCCCAGTTAACGCCAGCTTATCGTTACGTCCTACTTGTGTATAAATTGGTATTAAATCTTCCGATTCGCGAACTTGGGTTGGCGCCACTTGAGAAGGAGTTTGTGTATCAACACCGTAAACCTTGAGTTTGTCCTGCAAGTCCTCATCGGAAGCAAGTAAGGCAATTTGAACTAGCGCTTCCCGATTTTTACCCATTGTTAAATGTCTACCCAATGGGTCAATATCACCAACTGCAATAAACCCTTCGCTAAGAAGTTTACCTAAATAGTACAAACTTTGCGCCCAAACTAAGGGCACATTCTCGTTTGGTAAACGATGCTGTGACTGTGGTTGCGCTTTTTCAGCTTCAATATGAGTTTGAGGTACATAGTAAAGCTCCGGCAGTAACTTTATGCCATCCCGTTCAACCAACAAAGTATCCAAACTACTTAAGTAAAAATCAACTTGTTCTTTATCACCTCTAAATAACCCATCTAGCACTAGGTAAGTAAAAAACAAAGGCCATTCACACTCAATATTCTCAAACTGTTTTAACTCCCAAGGTTCATAGTGTAAACGATGGGTATCTTCTAAAACCGTTTGATGTCCATCGCGTAAGAAACGCTTACAACCATATTTACCTGCGAGTTTCTCAATAATGTCATTACGAGTCCGGTCGCGTAAATCCAAATTCTCTACAGCAAATGCAGGATAACTAATCACGCTTAGTAATGCGGCATCGATTTCTTTAGAAGCTGACTCGCGCGGTAATAATGATTCTAACGTAATACGAGTACGCGCGATTTCATCGGGTAAGGCGTGAATTACCGATGTTTGAGAACCTTTTACACCAAATAAATCAAGTCCATTTATTGCTTCTAAAGCTGCTTTTGCCATTCCTATAGAACTAGCATTTAATTCAGCATTACCGTGATTGATTTTATTGCCCCGTTCCCAAATACCGAAGTCAGGTGTACGATACGCACGTCCAATATAGTAAACCAAATTCTGGACAAAGTTAACTTCATCAAGCGTATAAATAATCTGTAACCCAGATGCCGTCATTTGCGCTAGCATCAACAGAAATATCGATGTCGCATCGAGTTGCAGGTGTCCCCACTCATCATCACCAACTACTACATCACCACTGGAGGTATTGTACTTTGCGTGCAGTGCATCTAACGGCGACTGCGTATATTTAAACTGTTCTACTTTAGAAGCTTGTCGCATCATCGCGAACAATAAACCACGCATCAACTTAACCGTACTGAATTCGAGTTCGTAAGTGCGTCCGTTATCGTCATCGAGCTTGCGATATGCTAACCCCAAACCCCAAACCGCCAAAATACTGTAAACATTATCGCGCACCCATGCGTCGGTGTAATCGCCATGAGCAGTAATTGCCGTGCTTGCTGGCAGTAAACCTGTAATTGGATTTTGACGATTGAGAATAATCGTCTTAATCTGCTGATAATAATATTCAAGCCGATTTTGCAGTTGGCTAGCAGTCTTCATAAGTTAATGCGGGATAACCGGAAAGGAATAATCTTGTAGCTGGTACGTTATCTATTATGTAAACCTATGTTACATGTTCCGTACACTCGGCGCCGAGTC
The DNA here is from genome assembly GCF_059640475.1 of Calothrix sp. CBUCES-K 9914. Lineage (NCBI taxonomy): Bacteria > Bacillati > Cyanobacteriota > Cyanophyceae > Nostocales > Calotrichaceae > Calothrix > Calothrix sp. CBUCES-K 9914. The sequence goes on along the minus strand of NZ_JBXXZH010000202.1, from coordinate 2,826 downwards.
TAGAGCTACAGGATTAAGTATTAACTTTATTATCTACTGCAACACCACTCTAGTCGATAGCGATGAATACGTTCATGCAACATCGTATATTTACCGGATAGATACTGCCAATATTTTTTGAAATCTTTACAAGAAGGTATAAAATTTGTCTGTATTTTCATATGTAATTTGTTATCTATAGTAATACAGTCACTACTAGACGCAACTCCTATTTGAGTCAAAGAGGTTATTCATGTCAGCGCGTCATAACGAAAATAACTCACCCCTAATTAAAGTAGTTTATTCTCATATCAAAATACACGGCAAATCTGAACTAGTACCACTAGAGCTATATGCAGATGGCACTTTAAAACGCTCTAGTTAATGCTTGTTTTTAAATAATTGCATCTACCAATATTAAGTAGAGACGCGAGGAACATCGCGTCTCTACACCACACACCCTCGAAGTGGTACTAACCAAGTTTGCATGGTTATTTCATATCCCTCTTATTGTAATTAATAAGAGGGTTTCCCTGTATCATACAAAGCTTTAATTGCTGTATTTGAAAAAATATCTTGACCAAGCCACTAAACCTGCTATTCTAGTAATTCTCTTTAGTTGATACATTTCAACGGCGCCTCTAAACGGTTTCTGTAAGATTTCAAGGATTGTACACTTTTTCACGTCAAGCCCTCTGAGGAATAGTACTAAACCTACCAAAGTTAAGATGAATAAATGTACTCAAGTTCGATTAAATTATCTTAACGCCTAAAATCAAACCCGGTAAAAGTTCATACTTAACAAAGCTGATGGAAGACATAATTGTTTTAACCCAAAGCAGTTAAGTGTTATTACGTATCTTCAGAGGTGCATTTTGAAAGCTGAAATACGTTTTAAAGTCTTGCTACCTCAACTTTGTAAACTTGAAAATAAATTTCTCAATTCCCTTGACACAGATAATGATAGTAGTAAAATTTACTCAACTCCAATATTTGTTAGGATAATGCCATTTCCGCAGCACTTCGGTTGTGGATGAATATCATTGCTCTAGAAAAAAAGGCATCTACCGGATTTTAGTATTCCGGGCTAGTATTATAACTTAGCGATGCCAATACGTTGGATATCGATGTTGATTTAGTAAGGATTTATGGACAACAGTCCGCAAGATGGCAGTACAACCCTCCTCGGCTGCTGGTGAGAATAATCTCCCAGCGCGGGGGAGATCATAGGAGAAAAAATAATGCTTTTAGAAGACGCTCGCAATTCAGTAGTTGACGTTGCTGACTTGAACCAGTTCAAGCATGACTTAAATCGTTTGCAACCAGTTGATGTGGGTGAATATATTACCCAGTTACCAGAAAAAAAGCGTGCGATAGCTTTCCGTTTGCTCAACAAAAGTCAAGCAATTGATGTTTTTGAATATTTACCTCCAGAGGTGCAAGAGGAACTTATTGACTCTTTGCATGATGCTCAGGTGGTACAACTTGTTGAAGAAATGAGTCCAGATGACCGTGCGGACTTGTTTGATGAACTACCAGCGAAGGTGGTAAAGCGGTTATTGCAACAACTTAGTGCTGAACAGCGACAAGCTACAGCTACTCTGCTTGGATACCCTGAAGGAACTGCTGGAAGGGTGATGACAACCGAGTATGTTTGGTTACGTGAAGGCTTAACAATTGGTGAAGCGTTAAGCAAAATTCGGCGCCAAGACGAAGACAAAGAAACGATTTACTATGCTTACGTCACCGACAATAACCGCAAGCTAGTGCGGGTTGTGTCATTACGTCAGTTATTGTTCACTTTTCCTGATGTTTTGATTCGCGAGATTGCTAGCGATAGAGTTATCAAAGTTACTACCGAAACTCCCCAAGAAGAAGTCGCGCGCATTATGAAGCGCTATGACTTGATAGCGATACCAGTAGTTGACCGTGAAGAACGACTAGTGGGTATCGTTACGATTGACGACGTGATTGATATTTTGGAAGAGGAAGCAACTGAGGATATCCAAAAGTTAGCGGGTGTTAGTGGTGGTGATGACGGTGCTTTGGCGCCTCCTTTAATGACAATTCGCAAGCGCTTACCCTGGCTTTTGGCAATTATGGCGTTGTACATTGGCGCTTCAAGTGCAATTGCACCGTTTCAAGAAGTAATTAAATCAGTACCATTGCTGGCAGTAATTATGCCTTTATTCTCGAACACAGGTGGTACGGTTGGAGTTCAAGCTTTGACAGTAACAATTCGAGGACTCGGTATTGGAGAAGTAACTCCCAAGGATACTCTGAGGATTCTCAAGAAAGAACTAACAGCAGGTCTAGGAACCGCTCTAGCATTGGGTACAACAATGGTACTGCTGTCAATGATTTGGGCATCTCCAAGTGAGCGCTGGGTTGGAGTAGTTGCTGGAATGGTTATGGCAACTAACACTCTTGTTGCTGTGACGTTAGGTACATTTTTGCCAATGGGGTTGAAGCGACTGAAACTAGACCCAGCATTAATTAGCGGTCCATTAGTGACTACGATGCTTGATGCTATTGGGTTTATGATTTTCCTATCGCTAATTTCTTTCTCTCTAAATGTTCTTCATTTAAAACATTAGACGTTTTTAGATTAATACGTAGGATAGGCATCTTGCCTGTCCAAATTATTGACCCGTCCAAATTATTGACCTGTCCGTGTTATTTGTATTGTAGGACAGGCGAGACGCCTATCCTACGGGATGTTTTTCGGTTGCAATACTCTATGCCGACTAGTACTTGGAATAGACATCACATTCTCTCTCTGTCAGATTTTACTCCTGTTGAATACGATGCAGTTTTACAAACCGCTGCTAGTTTTCAGGAAGTTTT
>NZ_JBXXZH010000201.1:0-17683 GCF_059640475.1 Calothrix sp. CBUCES-K 9914 | reverse complement strand
GATGATTAATTCTCGTAGGGTGCGTGACGCTACGAAAAAATTCCAATGATATATAAGACTCGTGGTGTCACGCACCTTATGTTGTCACATAAATTAATGGTGCGTTTATTTCGTTGTTTCGATTTGTAGAAACACGATTTTTTTATTCTTTGAATACAAATTTTAATTGCGCTTAATGTTGTTTAAATTGACAATTACGTAGTATATTTATTTACTTTCAATATTCATTATTAGTACTCAGGATGTTTTAGTAAATGTACGAATACAGTAGCTATGTCACTTTCCCACACATCGCTACTATGAATTATAAATTATTCACTACACTTGTAACTTATTCAAGTGCAGTGTTACTAAGCTTAACAAATATTTCTGAAGTATACGCACAAGCGTCACAAGCTGCGTCGGCGCCTGTAGTGAACATATCTACTCAAACGATATTGTACGTTAATCCACAATTAGGAACAGATGGCGCCAGTGCAGGAAAAAGTGAGGTTACACCTTATCGAAGCATATCGTATGCACTTGGACAAGCTACACCTGGAACGGTTATCCAGCTAGCTTCAGGACGGTATTTCAGCGAATCTTTTCCACTCATTCTTAAGTCCGATGTAACTCTAAAGGGTAATGAGAATATGCAGGGTCAAGGAGTGGAAATCATTGGTGGAGATTCTTATATGAGTAGAACTTTCGCGAAGCAGAGTGTCACAGTCGTAGCGTCCGATAGTTCGTCAATTTCTGGAGTCACTATAACCAATCCAAACACGCGCGGAACTGGTATTTGGGTTGAGTCTGGACAACCTATCATCCGTAACAGTAGCTTTATCAATAGTAAACGCGAAGGAATATTTGTAACAGGTCATGCGGCGCCTAGAATTGAAAACAACCGCTTTGCTAACAACGATGCTAACGGTGTTTCGTTTGCAAAGGAAGCAACAGGAGAAATTCGCAATAATATCTTTGATAACACAGGGTTTGGTGTTGCAATTGGTGGTAACTCAACACCTTTAGTTTCCGATAATCAAATCCGTGGAAACCGCAATGGAATTGTATTAACAGACTCAGCGAAACCTAAATTATTATCAAATATAATTGAGAACAACAGCGACTATGGTTTAGTAATTATGGGAGAGTCCCAACCAAACCTGGACAGAAATATCTTTAAAGACAACAAAATACTAGATCAATTCCGCGTCGTTCCAACCCTTCAATCGGCGCCTGACGATAAATAATCGCGCGTGGAGTTGGCAACGGATTATAAACAGATGTAACGGATAGGTTGTTAATCTTAACTCCTCCCCTGGCTAAAGCTAGGGGATTCGCTTGCGATTTGTACTGATGAAAGCGCATTTAAAATTAATTTTTGTAACGTTGAATGATAAAGGAATAGTCACAATATATGGCAGTCCTAAATCATTTGTGAACCCTGCACGTTGTAGAGACGCGACATGTCGCGTCTCTACATTTCGGAATTTTTTACAATTCATCTAGGACTGCTATATATATATATTGTTAAGCTTTTGACAAAAATTATTTGTGCATATGCACTGACTATGGTTAGTGGGGTCTGTAAGTGTACAAAGTAATACAATCTGCTATGGGTTGGGTTACGCAAAGCCTTGACCCAACCTAGAATTATTAAGTAAGTATCATTCAACAGCAGTAAGGTGAGGCAATTGTCAAGTCTGCCTAGGGCTTAAAGTTAAACAAATAATGAACTTTTAAATAGGACAAAAGTCACGGTCTTTCCATTACTTTTTGACTAGTGCAGTTAGGAACTTTGGTACATGCTTTGAGTCACCGCAACGTCTAAGATTAGCTGGTGTAAATAAGGTTACGACCTTTACAACATTAAAAATTATCCATGAATTGACTACAATTAAGGATATTTTAAGACTGCTTGTTTCCATCATCAAGGATAGCTAAAGATAATTCTCAGCAATTCTCTGCACTGTTTTTGTGAATCCATCCTTATTTGATTTACAGTATGTTGAAAAAATCGATCGTCAGCCTCAAAATTGCCCTAAGTGCTACGCTTATCGTAGGTAGTGGTTTCTACGCTTCAAAAGCTCTAGGTCAAAAACAGCCTAGCTCTGTAGATTTGGTGAAGCAAGTGTGGCAAATCTTGAATCAAGATTTTGTTGATGGCAGCTTTAACCATCTAGACTGGAAAGCAATTCGACAAACCTATGTTAACCGCTCCTACAGTTCTAAGGAACAGGCTTATGGTGCAATTAAAGAAATGGTTGGGAAGTTAGGCGACCGCTACACTGAATTTTATAACCCCCAAGAATATAAGGCTCTAGATGGAGACCTTGCTGGCAACCTTACCGGTGTGGGACTGGAACTGGCACAGAATGAAAAAACCAAAGCTTTAACTGTTGTAGCGCCAGTTGAAGGAACACCTGCTTATAAAGCGGGCATTTTGCCTAACGATGTAATTATTAAGATTGATGGTAAGCCAACTCAAGGCATGGATATTAATGATGCTGTAAAACAAATTCAAGGTAAGATAGGAAGCAAGGTAGTACTTACGATTCAACGCGACAACCAAGTCCAAACATTCCAGCTTACTAGAGCTAACATTGCCCTCCATCCCGTTACTTACCACACCGAGACTAATGGAACAGGGAAAATAGGATATATTAATCTACCTGAATTTACACAAACTGCTCCCTCTGAAATGGAACAGGCAATTAAAGCCTTAGAAAAGCAGCATGTGCAAGGTTATGTTTTAGATTTGCGTTCCGATCCAGGTGGACTGCTGGATGCAAGTTTGGAAATTGCTGGTATGTGGTTGAAAAAAGATGCGATTGTGTCTTTGGTAAATCGGGATCAAGTTAAAGAAAGCTACAATGCGACGGGACATCCCTTAACCAATAAACCTTTGGTTGTGCTAGTTGATCAGGGGTCTGCCAGTGCTAGTGAAATTTTGGCAGGAGCGTTGCAAGATGATAAGCGCGCGACGTTGGTAGGAACTCGTACTTTTGGCAAAGGATTAGTTCAAGCAGTAGAACCGCTGGGAGATGGTTCGGCGTTGAAACTTACAATTGCTAAGTACTACACGCCAAAAGGTCGAGATATCAATCATGTGGGTATTGCACCAGATATTACGGTGGAGTTAACCGAGGTACAACAAAAAGCATTAGAGAAAAACCGCACTTTGGGCACGTTAGCTGATCCTCAATATGCTAGCGCAGTTGCGGACTTAAACCAATTGATTCAAACAGGGGCAAACCAGGTTAGTTGGCAACGTGGGGAATAAGTATATATAAGAGTACTCTGATTGTTTCCAATCTCGTAGGATAGGCGTCTCGCCTGTCCTACAGGATCATCTATTTTTTGGTCTTTTCGGCTTTCCAGGTTCCACCATAAACATAAAACGGGTTATCTTGACTAATCTGCTGCCAGCAATTAGGACATACGAAAGCCCAGTCCCCTTCTTCATATTTAACTCTATACAAAACAGGCGCCGATTGATTGCAAATGTGACAAGGTTTGATACGCGCTCTTACTGCCATACTTTAGTGAATTACTATTACTAATAGTACTATTATAACAAATGCAGTAAATAATACCCATTTATAAACTTGAATTTGTGCTTCTAATTGTTGAAGCTTGAGTATCAAGTCATTTATTTTTGGTCGCTGTTGTTTTTGAATGAATGTTGCTAAATAGTCATGAACAAGCTGATAACGGTCATCAGGATTTGCGGGGATTAAAACAACAATACCTGCTGCCACAAAAATATTTAACACTATATCTAATCTACTGTCATCTATCCTAGGTTGTTTCCAATTATTATCAGTAATCCTTAACAGAAAAGCTTGTTTCAACTCCGAACGAGTTTTAGCAGGGCGAATTGCTTTTTCGTCAGTAAGTAGATATAATAATATGTCTGCTATTTTTTGGTTTTCTTGACCACAATTTTGAATAACTTCTTGTAAGTAGCGTTTAACTAGTTCTTGTTTTGGTCCATGTTGTTGATACTGTGACGATGTTGTAATCTTTTCGGTTTCTAATTGCGCGCAAACGATTTGTAACTCAATTGGACGTACTTCACCAAATTTAATCGCTAAATCATCTACTAAACGTTCGATTAAATCTAATTCTAAATGGTGTTTGGAACGTTCACTCAGGCGCCCAATTAATGTTTTCGCGTCGTGAATTGAAAAATTACCGATTTCATATAGAATGTTTTTACTTAAAATATCATGACTAATAATATTCATGCTCTTGACACGAATACATTCAAGCAGGTAATGTAAATAATCTTTTCGTACTGATAAGATAACTTTTACTCCCAGTAGATTCAAAGACTCCCCTAAAAAATGAAAAAATTCATGTCGCTGTCCAGATGTATTGTATTTAAACAAAAACTCTTCAAATTGGTCAAAAATTAAAACAAATTTTAAATTATATGAACAAGAATTTTTAAGAATTTCCAAAATTTTATTCGGTGTGGCTTTATCGCCTTTTTCCTGTTCTTTTGATAAAGTTAATGCTAGTGCTTTATCTAATTCTTCAGCCCAGTAATCATAAAATTGTATGTATACTGTAATAATATTAATATTGGTGTTAATACTTGTTCGTTTCAAAGCTGGAATTAACCCAGCTTGTACGAGCGAAGTTTTGCCAACACCAGAGTATCCATGAATTACGATAAGTTTATGGTCGGGACGCATGATGCGTTCTAGTAACTGTTTAACATCTCGTCCTCGTCCAGATGCTGTAATTTCCGGCGCCAGTGTTTCTTCCAATGAGCTATTATCTACTGTATCAATTATTTGAGTTAAACTTGATTGGGGTTTGCGCTGCGCCCTTAATTTTCCGGTGCCAATAAATGCTCTAAACCCATACTGTTGTTCATTTGAGCGTATTTCTAACTTGCACTTGTAAGCTTCGAGATAGCGGTTTTGTTTCCAATAAACGGCTCTTAATTGCTGTAAAATCTGAATATACTGAGTCGGATTATCTTTGTTACCAAGAGAACGCGCATGTAATAAATGTTTAATTGCAAGCTCTGTTTGCCCTAATTTGATTTCTGAAGATGCAAGCAATAATAAATATAATCCTTGATGCTGTGTTCCTGAATCTTTTGTTATATAATGCAGTGCTTGATATGCGTCTTGCTTTGCCTTTTTCCATAGTCGTTTGTGCAAGGCAACTTCTGCTAAAAAACCGTAAGCGCGCGCGACTCGTGTGGAGTTACCATATAATTTTTGTAAATCTAAAGCATTTAATGCCAGACGTTGTAAATCATCCCAAGCTTCTAAACGTTTTAGTGTTTCACCCAAGGGGTTAATAAATTTGGCAACTAAATTCGGATACTTAGCTTCGGTAAAAATATCAATACACTGTTGAAAACAATCTTTCGCTTGTGTTAAATAATCTTGTGAATTTGTAGAATGTTCTGCTTTTTGATAATAACATAAACCAATGTGAAAAATCAATATTCCTGCCCGCAATTGGTAAAATGATGTTTTTTGTTGGTTCCAAAAAATTAAGCTTTGCTGAAGATAATTTAAAGCAGTATCGATTTGATGATTCAAGTAAGCTTGTTGTCCGCGCACAAAATTTACACTCGCTTGTAGTGAGGGTTCAAGTTGATATTGTATTAACTGTAAATCATGAAGATACCGAATAATTTCGTTGCGACGTATGTATCCTATTTGCCAACCAATTGAATATGTGTCTGATGTCAATGCAACTTCAAAAATGGTCTCAGTATCACGTTTTAGTTGTTTGACTAATTCATCAGTTGTGATGGTAAACTCTATTGTAGTTGCCCAGCTTTCAAAGTCACTCGATAATCGGGTCATTTTGCCTAAAATTTCGTCGTTAACCCACAAAACAATCGGAAACTTAAATTTTTTACGAAATTCCTCACGAATTAAGTTGGTTGCTATTATTAGTTGCTCTAAGTTTAATAGTGATTCTAAACCCCAGACCATGATTGCTTCTGGTTGTTTTGGTAGAAGTGCTTCAATTTTGTTGTACAGGCTGGTTTCGGTTTGTTTTAAGTTGACAATTGGAATTTTGATGCTTGTCAGTTTTTGCAAGTTTTTGTATAGGACTGAGCGTAATAGAATGTAGTTACAGCGTGCTAGGATTAATCGAAATTCTCCTTGCGATGCTGAAAGTGTCCATGCTAGTTCTTCTAATGCTGGAGATATTTCTGGGTGGATGGCACCGATTTCATTTTTTTCTGGCATTGATTTTTTTACCACAGAGACGCAGAGTACACGGAGAGAGGAATTAAGAGTTAATTAACCACAAAGGACACAAAGAGAAGAGAAGAGAAGAGAAGAGAGGAGAGGAGAAAGGATAGTTAGGGCAGGGTGTTTTGTAGTTCTTCTGCTTCTATTAATATTGGGTTTACGTCAAACCATGATTCTCCGTTATAGTTACGGTATTCAAAGACTAGACGACTGTGAATGAGTGTTTGATAATCTTTGTCACCACCTACTTTTTTACGTATACGGACTTGTCGCAGTAGTTCCCATTCTTCATCACTGATTTGCATTGTCATTTCGTTACGACGTGAACGAATTAAGGCTTCTAGTGTTTCTCTCTGCAAGGGTAATGTTCTTTGGCGTTGAATCCAGTTGTTTAGTAATCTGAGTAAGTCTCGTACATGACCACCACTGATTTGACATAGACGGTCTAAACTTTGTGGTGTGTCAAAAATCTTGGTGATTTGACTCAAACGTTTACTGGCGCCTAAGTTTGGAAAAGCCCGTACTAGTACCATTTGACGCATCAGTTCCATGCCGGGTTTACAGTAACTACCATCTTTGTAATGTATTGGCACCATTGGTAACACTCTGGCATCTTCTGGAAAGCGTTGTGTCAAGTTGTTGTAGTCATTTGAGAATTTCAGCGCTAATGGCATTGTATAAACTACATGACAATTCAGTTTGGTTAAGTACTCGCTTTGGTCAATGAATAAATACTCTTGTTGCGGGCGCCCCCAAGGTTTAACGCGGTTGTCGATGCGGTCAAGGTTATCGACGATGACGACAAGTCCATTTTTACCACGCTGTTTAAGTTTGGCGATAGCAGGTTCTAACAACTCGTTATTTATCGCTTCCAAAAGCTTAGTCTTTTGAGGTGCAAGATATTGATTGAGTCGTTCGCGTAACGTTGCATCACCTTTGGTTCGAGTGGTAATTTCTGCAATTCCCATAGAGAGTGAAAACTTTTCTTTCTCCAAGTTAAAACCAATATCACCGACAACCGGAATTTTTGCTTTCACTCCTGTAACTTCTGCATTCAATATTCTCCAGGCGCCTTGAAGTAATTCCTTAAGCTTATCGGGTTCACCTAATTTAATATCAATTAGACTCTGACTAACGTGACGTGCAATAGCTAACAAAAAATCACCAATATCAACATCAGCCATTTCCAAGTCTTGACTTGACTCAAAGTAAACTACATAAAAGTTTTCTTTTTCCAATTCTAATTTTAACTGCAACAATTCAGTAGATTTACCACAGCCAATGTGACCAGTAAACAACTGACAAGTTGGCTCAAGAGGAGAGAAAAAAGTAATATTATCTCTCAGTTCTTCAATAATTTTACCACCTCTAACCGTAGAAAAATCAATATATAACTTTTGATCCTCAACATTATCAAAAGCCAAAGTTTTACTAGGATTGGTCGCCTGATAAAAAGCGCGTAAATCTATCATATATTTATTCTTTCCTCTCTTTCTTTGCTTTCCTAGGCTATTGCGGTTCGTTATCTTAAAAAATCAGTGAATTTACTGTTTACAATTACAAAAAAGCAATAATGCTTACATAAAAAATAGATAATCCGAACTTAATATAATGGTATATTTTTTATCAAGAAAGTGTGTAGCCTATAAAAATACTTCTTCTCTCTGTGCCAAGAGCGTCTCCGTGGTAAAAATTCTTTTATATCATCACACAGAGACAGAGTGACAAAGAAAGAGTTAAACTAACATATTAAGTATATATATTTACTGGACAAGAATGAAAAACATTGCCTTAGAACAAAGCCAAAATACAACCAACTACAGGCGCCTCAAAGCCATCATAGTAATTATTTCAGTTTGGAGCATAATCAGCTTAATGCACTTAGTGCCCATTACACGGTGGCTAATACTAGTATTAACGCTTATTTTGACTTGGCAAGCAGTAAGAATGCTCATAGCAAAACCAAAAGCTTTGATTAATTCAAACGAAGCTTATTTACCTACCGTAACAATTCTAGTTCCAGCCAAAAATGAAAGTATAATATTACCTAATATAGTTGAAAGCTTATTTCACTTAGATTATCCAGCCTCACATTTAGATATATGGATTATTAATGATGCTAGTACCGATAATACTCGCCAAAGGTTAGAAAAATTACAATCACAGTTTCCTTCATTACAAGTTTATCACCGTGAGACTTCTGGCGGAGGTAAATCAGGCGCCTTAAATGCAGTATTCGGCACCACAAAAGGAGAGATAATTCTTGTTTGCGATGCTGACGCGCAATTTACTACTAATTTTTTAAAACAAACAGTTTCTTTATTTCAAGATAACACCATTGGTGCAGTACAAGTAAGAAAAACAATTGCAAATCGTAATATTAACTTCTTAACTCGCTGTCAGCAGATGGAAATGAGTTGCGATGCTTGGTTACAAACGCATCGTATTGCAGCTTCCGGGATGACAGAACTTCGAGGAAATGGCATGTTTGTAAGGCGCCACCTTCTAGAGAAATGTAACGGATGGAATGAGAACACTGTTACCGATGATTTAGATTTGGTATTTAGATTATATATTGCAGGAGCAGAAATAGAATTTGTGACGGCGCCTACTATTAAAGAACAAGGAGTAATAACTTGGTGGCAGCTATGGCATCAACGCTTTCGTTGGTCACTTGGAGGTTATCAACGTTATTTGGATTATTTACCGCAAATGCTAAATTTGGGTTGGAAAAAAGAAATAGATTTACTTTTATTTTTAATATTACAGTTTATTTTACCAATTGGACTGATTCCCGATTTACTCTGGACAGTCTTCTATAGTCATAACGCAGTACTTTTTCCCCTTCAATTTCTCCTAGGTATAATTCTTACCATCGGTTTTGTTGCAGGACTTTACCAATTTCAAAACTTGCGGGGATGGTCATTATTATGGTCAACGCTTCAAGGTTCTTTTTATATGCTGCACTGGATACCTATCATGATTGTTACTACACTTAGTTTATGTATAAAGCCTTCTCAGTTAAACTGGGTAAAAACTGAACACTATGGAAATTAACTTTAATGTTACTCTCTTTGTGTCCTTTGTGTCCTTTGTGTCTTTGTGGTAAAAAGAACACATGACTGCACAGGCTAGAAGCCTATGCTACAAGCCATACCCTAAATACCAGTTATGATTGTTACTACACTTAGTTCATGTATAAAGCCTTCTCAGTTAAACTGGGTAAAAACCGAGCATTATAGAAATTAATTATTTATGCTAGACCTATTAATTAAGAACGGTTTAGTTTTTGACGGGTTAGGAACGGCGCCTATACGTCGAGACATTGGTATTCAAAATGGGCAAATTGTCAATATCGCTCCATCACTATCTCTAGAAGCATATAACATTGTTGATGCAACTGGGTTATGGGTAACACCTGGTTTTATCGATATTCATACGCATTATGATTTAGAGGTGGAGATAGCACCAGGTTTAAGCGAGTCAGTACGTCATGGTGTAACAACTGTAGTTATTGGAAATTGTAGCTTGTCTGTGGCAATTGGGGCGCCGCAAGATTTAGCAGATATTTTTCAACGAGTCGAAACGCTTTCGCACAAGCTAATTGAGAAATGGTTACAAAAATCTGTTTCGTGGCAAACTCCCAAAGAGTATTTACAGCATTTACAGCAGTTACCCTTGGGACCAAATGTAGCGGTAATGTTTGGACATAGTGCATTACGCGCGCATGTTATGGGGTTGGAACGTAGTTTAACTGCTCAACCTAACGAAAAAGAACTACAAATAATGGAAGAAATAGCAGCACAAGCATTGGACGCAGGATTTATTGGCATCTCTATAGATATGTTTCCTTGGCATTTAATGAGTGGTGAATGGAGTGGTTGCACTATTCCTTCGCAACACGCGCAATATAAAGAATACGCAATGCTGGCAAATCTTTGTCGGCAACGCGATAAAGTTTTTCAGGTAACACCCAACTTACAACGGCTTGCTTCCTTTTGGGATATTTTTCGGATGAGTTTAGGTAATCTTCCTTTACGCTTAACTGTGCTTTCTGCATTAGATGCTGTCCACGACCGTAAACTATGGCGAGTTTTCTCTCCTATTTTATTTATATGGAACAGGATATTTAGAGGTAATGTTCGGTTTCAAACTTTAACGGAACCTTTTACTATATATTCCAACGGTCCAGTTACACCATTATTTGAAGAATTTCCCTCTGGTGTAAAGCTGAATGGTTGTAATTCCAGAGAAGAACGTCAACAATTATGGAAGTCACCTGGTTTTGTATCTCAATTTCGTACTGACTGGTGCAATAAATGGCGCCGTTCATTTCATCGTCAGTTAGAAAACATGGAAATTGTGCGTTGTCCTGAAGAAACATGGCTTCGTTTAAGCTTTGCAGAAGTCGCTCGTAAAAAGCAGCAAGACCCTTTAGAGTTTTTTATCGAGGCATTACAGTTGTACGATACAGATATACGATGGGTAGCTACAGGCGCCAATGACCGACTCGAACCCAGAAAAGCAATGATGTCACACCCGCATATATTACCTGGTTTTACAGATGCTGGGGCACACGTGCGAAACTTAGGATACTATGATGGCGCCTTATCTTTACTCAAACAAGCAGTTGTCACCAAATTTATTAAACCCGAAACAGCTATACATCGTGTAACAGGAGAACCTGCCCAATGGTTCCGGCTAGATACAGGAATAATAAAAGTAGGCGCCAAAGCTGATATAGTTTTACTCAACCCCGATGCACTCAATCAACCCATCAGTCCCCAAGTAGAAGTTTTTGACCCAGTACTCGATGGAGAACCGCGAATGGTTAAACGTGGTTCAGAAGAAATAATTCAAGCTGTATATATAAGCGGTGTAAAAGTAATTGACCAAGGTAAAGTAAATCAACACTTGGGTCAACAGCAACTCGGAACAGTTTTATCTTCATATAAAACGTAGGGTGCGTGACGCAAATAGCAATTAATAAACGAAGCAAAAATCTAGTAGCGTCACGCACCACCACTCACAATTAATAAACGAAACAAATGAATAAATCAAAGCCCACCCTGACAAATAATCTCAGAAACAGTATAAACAAAAATATCACAGACCATCCATTTACAGACTACTGGGATATATTTGTTCTCAAACACCAACACCCTGTAAACATTGCTTTTCATATCCTAGGAATCCTTATATTTTACAGCTTACTTCTTGGCGCCGCTTACTTCCACAATATTTGGTTACTTTGTGCTTTACCTCTAACACAGTTAGTAGGTTTAATCGGACATTTATTATTTGAGCGTAGTCATATTGATATACAAGATGCAGTGTTTTCGTGGCGTGCGTCTCGTTGTTTAGGAAAAATGCTATGGAGAGTTATAATAGGTAAATATAAAGAGGATATTCAACAACGCTTGAATATCTTATACACTTATTTAAGTAATTACCACAACACGTAGCGCCTATCTCAATTTTATCTAAATATGTATAAAATAGAAAAAATAAACTCACAAGGGGTAAAACATGGCAACCCAACTTAGTGAACCATTTTTGTCTGATACCGAAGGTCAAGGATATGTTCAGGGTGAATAATATTCGTCAAAACAAACACATCCACCAGGTAAATGGTTTATATCGTAAGTCTTGTGACAGGTGTCAGGTTTTACAAGACAAGAGATAATACATCTAGCTGGCTTGCAAGACAAAGTAATCGTTGAATTGTTAGTAAATTATCCTTACTGCTTGTAAGGAGCGTGCAGTAAGGATAAGTGATTTACTATTTAAACTACTTAATTGTTACAGTTAATTCATAAGTAGCATTACCGCGCGTTCCTCCAACTACAATTTGGTAGTCTCCATTTACAGGGAGTTTTCCGTTCCAAGTTGTTGCTTCTTGTTTGATAGTTTTACCATCAGGTGCGATGACATCAAATACAGCATTCTTTTCCAAAGATGTGATTCTCAGATTCATTTGTTGTCCTTTTTTGGCGCCAACTAAGTAAGTGTCGCGCTCTCCTCTAATTACAGATTGTTTTATTGTCTTCGAGTTAGCACCAGCTGCAAAATTGACCCGAACAGGCGTTCTGGTTGGTGCTGTTTTTGTATCAGAGGTAGAGGTTGTACAATTGACTTTAGTAAAAGTTTCTCTACCTGTATTTAAAGTAGACTCGGTAATTGTCCAGGTTTCTTGAGTATTTTGAGTATCATTTTCAATTTTGGTAACAATTTTCAGTTTCGCTTTATCAGCCGCCAATTCTCCCGTCAAAGTTTGCTGGTAGGAACTATAATAACCCTGAGCAGGATTCTGGATAGTTGCTGCCACAGTGCCATTGACCTTGTTAGCTCCACTAATATTTATCTGGGCTGTTGCATCAAGCGTTTTTGTTTTGGCTGAATAGCAATATCTACCAGGCGCCAGTTTTTTACTAGCTTTATTATATGAGGTTGTTGGTTGTGCAGTAGTTGTTGCTGCAACCGTTAAAGTAGATGCTACTGGACTAGATGCTACATTAGGAGACGCACTGGCAGAATTGGAATTTAAAACGCTACTTGTTAAATATAAAAGAGTAATTACAGCACCACTAGGCACAAACAGCTTGTTTATCATCATTCTGGATTTTCACTTTGATTTCGTCTTAAATAGTCAAACAAATCGATTATCCCTGATTACGGAAAAATTCGAGGTCAATTTTAATACTTTTTTTAGAGTTACCATTAAGTGACTAGAAGCCAAATTCATGTCTTAATTAAATTTAGTCAACCGTGTAATTACTATGAATATTGTCGTTGTTGCAAAAATTGCAACTGAGAGTTTTAAAAAGATGTGAACCACGGTTCACATTTTATTACCCAAAATCCAGGCGCCTAATTACTCAACAACCGAACGTTCATTCATTAGCTTGTTAGTTTTTTTGTATTACTTTTTGGGTGTGACAAAACAGAAAGTAAGCGTAGTTCCTTGTAAATTAAGCTTCTGGACTGTCTCTGGCCTCACATCAAAAAAATATGTCTAAATTTTCAACTAAAACTTGACACACATAAATACTTTGGTTAAAGTGTTTATAGACAGCAGTGAGAGGGAAAGAACAAGAAATAATATTTAAAACATATTTTTCACCAAAAACTTTCTTGCCTATCCGGAATGACTCTACAGAACCCTGTAGCTAAAATCATTCCAAACGATAAAAACACTACATCAAATTGCAGTATAAGCAATATTATTGTTAAACCTTAGAGGGTTAACAATAGTTTAGCAATCGACTCTAGATTTAAAGGGGTTTTTGTCGTCCTCAACACTTAAGTTTTTTAATTAAATAACTTGAGTGAGATTCAAAAATGGTTTTAACTTTTAATCGAACAACACACAACTAAGACAAGGTATACAACAATGTTGAAGAAATCTTTAGTTCTCGGTGTACTCGCAGCATTAGCAATGGCGCCCGCAGCATTTGCAGGTGATCAAGTGCAAGGTAGCAACGTAAATAACACCACCTCGGTAGGTAATGTTGGCAATCACAACCGAACCACTGTTAACAATACAACCGATGTCAATCAATCCCAGAGCAAGTTTAGCTCGCATCGTTACGGTCGGCGCCATCGAGCTTGCAGTTCTAGTGGTAATCAAGTTCAAGGAAGTGCTGTTAACAATGTAGTTGCTGTTGGTAACGTTGGAAATCGCAACAGTAATCGTATTAATAACGATACCATCGTTAACCAAGCTCAATCTGCTGCTTGCTATTAATACTAATACGGTGCGTGACGCTACTAGTTTTATAACTTTAGTTCAAGTTCTTTATAGCGTCACACACCCTACACATCTAAACAACACACAACTAATATAAGGTATATGAAATGTTTAAAAAATCTTTGATTCTCGCTGTACTTGCAGCTTTTGCAATGGCGCCTGTTGCATTTGCTGGTGAGCAAGTACAGGGTGACACCGGGAATACAAATATTAACGCTAGTAATGTTGGTAAAGGCAATAGAATCCGCATTATCAATAGAACTTATGTGATTAAATCACAAAGAAGAGCTAAGAAGCTTTTATGTCAATCCCCAAGTAACCAAACTCAAGGGAATGCCATTAATAATAATATTGCGGCTGCTAACGTCGGAAATCGTAACCGTATCAAAATTACTAACGTTAATAACGTTGTTCAAGGTCAAGCTGCTCAATGTTCTTAGTTCTGGTGGATGACACCATTACACAAACAACAAAACAACACACAACTATTAAGATACACAAAAATGAAGAACACTATCTACACTCTCGGTTTATTAGCTGCTGTAATTATCGCTCCCAATGCAGCGTTTGCTGGTCAAGGTCAGGATGCAAACCAAGAACTTAATCAATCTGTATATATTAATGGTTCTGGTAACTCTGCCCATGTTAACGGTTCCCAAACCACCAGTCAAAAACAACGTAGAAGCGCATATTGCGGTTATAGAACAGGTTCTCAACGCCAAAGTTCCGACCAACTTTTGAATCAGAATGTTGGAATTATTGGAAATCATAACAGAGCTAACGTTAATGGAACGCAAAGAACAACCCAAAATCAAGCTTTCAGAGGCTGTTAATACAGAACACAACCATATATCAAACGGCGAAATACATCATGAAACTAAAATTAATTGCTCTCGCTACAGCAATGAGTGCGATACCAACACTCGTTCCTCCACTCACACCTAAAGCTAGTGCTACCTGTATCAATGTTGCAGTTGACAACCAAATTGCAATTCACGACCGCAATAAACCTGCAAACCAAAGAAGAAATACTAATCAAGGTATCAGTAAAAATTGTTTCGGTAATACGTCTACTGCAACTGGTACTCAAGTTTACACCGGAGGGGGTAAAGTTAATCAAAGCATTAATAGAACTCAGCATCTTTCTGGTGGTAAAAACCCTACAGGAGTAAAAATGCCACATATCAATATTGATGTTGGCACCCAAGTCAACGTACCCGTTCCCTGGTAGGGTGCGTGACACTACTTACAATCCTAAAACGAAGGGCAATTTTCGTAGTGTCACGCACATTATTACAAACGTATAATGTTACAAATTGTTGCCCCCTTCAGGGGGCTTTCAGATTTCTTAAGTAAATTAAAAATAGAAGCATTTCATTATAAAATCTGCTCTACCCCAAAAACATGGTACAAAACATAATTACTAAAAACTCTATTTTAAATAAAATTTATGCGAAAACTACTTCTTTACGGTCTTCCCCTTGGTCTTATTATTAGTCTCATCATCGGAGTCAATAATAGCTTTTCCTATAGTCAGCAAACCTCGACTGTTAAAACTTCGACTGTTAAAACTACAACCACTTCCACGCAAAACACTGACGACTACTCGAATGACGATACGGAAGGTGATGATGTGAATAATTTTACCGTTAATAGCCAAGTATCAAGCAGTTCTTCCGATAATATCCAAAGAAACAGTTTAACTATAAGTTCTGCTAATCTCAAACAGCCTCATATTCTCAAAATTAATTCTCCTAATGCAAAACTACAAGGAGAAATAAAGATTAATGGAAAAACAGTCAAACGCTTAAACAACCATTCATCAGAAATCAATTTATCACCATATTTATCGGTAGGGCAACAAAAAGTCGAGGTTTTTGCCCGTTACACTCCTACTACAGCATCCGTTAGCATAGATATGAAGAGTTCTGATAGTAATATTTCTCAGCAAAGTAGCGGCAATGGCATCCTTAATTACACTTTAGATTTAAGTGTACAGTAGTGGCGCCATTATTGATGGTGCGTCACAGCTAGTGTTTCGTGTCATTAAATTTGGTAGGTTAGGTGTCTCGCCTGACCTTTTTTGACTGAGCCAAGAAAAATAAGTAAAGGGAGGGTACATTTAGTATTGGCGTTGTACAGTGAAGGTGTGAGTGTAGAAGAAATTGGTAAAATTACAGGTTCACCTCGTCGAAGCATAGAGCAATATATAAGCGAGTTTGAAAATAACTGTGACTATGGCACCAGTATTCCATAATTGATTAAATTCATAATGTAGTTTAACATGGCAACGCACTCAAACTACAAATATGGATTATTTACTTGGTATAGTTAGAAAAACTGATAAGCTAATGGCTGTGGTAAACAGGGTTAAGCATCAGGTTGATTTTAGTCGTGATATTGTATTTACGAATGATATAGATTTAGAAAAGAGTCTATACGAAATTGTCGAATACCCTGTAGAATTATTGGCACCATCACTTTACGCTAAAAAAGAACAATTGATAGCATCGTGGAATTATTTGAGTTGCGTTGAAGAATTAAATGCAGAAACACTTTTTCATGTTTTAGTAATTTTGATTGAGACGGCGCCGGATTTGTTAGAATTGGAAGTGACATTACAACCTTTGCCAGTAGATAATTCTAAGCAAGTAATAAAACCTACTGCTGCACATCCAAGAGCGTACAAAGGAACTAAGCAAAAGCCACCAAAACCAAAAGCTTTTTCTAAAATTGATTTGAGATTATATTTAGGTGATAAGAAAAATCAGAACCAAGTACTTTTAAGGTTGAGTAAACATTGGGTAGAAGCTTTAAAACAGCTTGATAGGGTAGGATACAATATTGGTTCTTTATCAGCAATATCGACAGAAGACTTTATTCTTGACCCATACTATGCATATCATCATAATTTATACGTTGCTATAAATTCACCTGAACTACCCATACCTTTTCATAGATATTTATTGGGTACAATGAAAGGTTTAGCTTGGACGGAGGTAATAGGTTATTTATCTATTTACTGGGGTCTTGCGCTTGATAGTCAACTTGATATGTTGTCAGCAATGAGTCGATTATTAAGTCACGTAAACAATAATACCTTAAAATGGTGTCAAATTATCGTTCAGCAACCTAGTTCACGGCGCCTGGTTTTTACTACTATATTAATTGAAACTGAATTTTATAATAAATCTGTATTGATTGAAGATATCGAACGTTTTAATCAGATAGTGATTGAAGAAAATTATTCTTACTGGGTTTATTGTTTTTTTACAGCATTAAAAAAGGATATTTCTGTTGATTATATATTGGCTGGTTTCAAGCTAGCTTCTAAGTTTCACCCACATTATGATTGTTTTCACTATTTGAATGATAATTCATGGTTTCCTGATGAAGTCGTAGAAAAACTGATTGATATTGGAAATGTCATGCAGTGGGAAGAAAAAAGATATTTAGATATTTGGAAAGACTGTGGAAAACTTGAAGGATTAATCGAGATTATTTTACGTATTGATTGGAATTATTATACTGATGATGTAAAAAATGAATATCTATATTTTTATTTGTTAGTCATCGATTTATATTGTAGTGATACTGAAATGAAACTACAAAAAGCTAAATGGGTATTTATTCGAGGACAAGTTGATATAATAGATAATTTACTTAGAAAAGTAAATGCAGAATTTCAGTGTAAAGCAATTAAGGATTTAAAGCA
>NZ_JBXXZH010000200.1:0-17774 GCF_059640475.1 Calothrix sp. CBUCES-K 9914 | reverse complement strand
CACCACATCACAGCCAGACACTGCACACACCACTTGGCGTCACGCACATGGTGGCTGCCTCCCAGCAGAATGCAGGAAGACAGATGTCTACGTTTCAAAGGCAATGAAACCCAAAATGCACTGCTGAATATGTGACAATGCTTGTCACCGGCACCAGTGCTGGCAACATCCCAGCCGTGGCCACGGCCTGTAGCCAGGGGCATGCTCAGTGCACACACCATTGCACCGCACAAAGCGACTCTCTCCCTGCTGTCTGTGTCGTGTGAACAGAGGCGCATGCCAATCCACAACCTGCACACGTACAGCACAAAACAAAGCCCCCAAAACATCTACTGTGTTTGCTGCTACTGCTCACCTCTTCAACTGCTGCGGCAGCCTGCCCTTGTTGAATCGCACAAAGCTTGCTTTTCTTACCCAGCTGGCCTTTCCTTCTTGTTGAACATGATGAACATATTGTCAAAACCCTGACAGATGCGGAAGGCTTCCTGCCAGTCCTCACTCAAAGTTGACCATGCAAGCCCCCACCTGCACCGCCCTCTGCACTGTGCGAACTCGCACACTACAACAGACACCAAACATCTCTACAAATCTAACACACAAACAGCGCCACACATGCTTGCCACCTCCCCTCACCTCTTCAGCTGCTGCAGCAGCCTCCTCACTGCCAAAGCGCACAAAGCCGTACCCAGCCGGCCTGTCATCCTTGTTAAACATTATGAACGCGTCTTTAAACCCCTGACAGCCGCGGAAGGCTTCCTGCAAGTCCTCACTCAGTGTTGACCATGCAAGGTTCTGCACATACAGCGTGTTGGCCTGCATCCTGCTGGCCTTGCTGGCACTGCTGCTGCGGCTGCTGTTGCGGTTGGCACTGTCATTTCTAGGCCTGCGCTGCTGCTGTTGCTTGCGGCCTTGCTTGCTGTTATGGTCGCCTTCCTGGTCAGTGCTGCTGTTGATGGTGGTGGCGGCGGTGGCGGTGGCATCTACTGCATCGGTTTGTCAGAGACAGCAGCACAGCACGAACAAGAAATATGGAACTTTACTAGTTGTGACTGCACGCTCAGGCAATGTGTACTGTGTGTGCAGCATACTCCGGCTTCGTGAACGCTTCACTTGGTGGCAGAATAATCACTTGCAATTGCAGGCATTTCCTCAGTGGAAAGAAATATTTCCAGCACTGTTTAGGAATCGTCCAAACTATTACAGTCAAAAATTACAATTACCCGTTATCAAGCAAGACTTGGTTCGGGTAATGCATAGCGGAGAATTGCTTGATTTTAAGCGTGTTGATTCAACTATTCTTCAGGATATCTGTAAGAGAGTTGATGAAGCTTTCGCACGTTATATTCTTGGAGATTGTAATGGTAAGCGGTCAGGAAAACCCCGCTTCAAAACAGAAGCAAGTTTCCGAACAATGAATTTTGCGTCTGCTTCGGACGAATGGATAAAGCTAGTTCGTAACGATTGGCTTTATTTACGTTTGCCAAAACTTGGTGTTGTTAAAGTTAGAATGCATCGACCACTGCCAGATGGTTTTAAGTTAAAACAAGTTGGTGTAACTAAAAAGGCTGACGGTTGGTACATCCAAATCTGCCTAGAGGACACTTCTGTACCTGAATTTAATCCTGACTCAATTACCCCAACATGGGAAAATTCAATGGGATTAGATGCTGTTTTACATGAAGATGATTATCTAGCAACATCTGAAGGAACTAAACTACCAAGTCTAAAATCTTTACGCAAAAATCAACACAAGCTAGACAAGGTTTCTAAGAAAAGAAATAAACGTAAACGTGGTAGTAAGTCGCGACGTAAGTTAGCTAAAAAAGAAGCACTTACGCATCAAAAAATAGCTAGAAGTCGTAAAGATTTTCAATATAAAACTGCTCATAAACTTGTGCGTACTGGGAAGAAAGTATTCTTGACAGAAAAGTTAAATTTACAAGGTTTGAGCAAAAGAAATGCACCCAAACAAGACGACGAAGGTAAATATTTACCTAATGGTCAATCCGCAAAGTCGGGATTGAATAAGTCTTGGATGGATGCCGCTTTTGGACAGTTTTTTGAGATATTGGGTCACATAGCCGGAAAAGCTGGAGCCGCTGTAATACCTCAAAATCCTGCATATACTTCCCAAATTCTCAGTTATCGGAACGAGATAGTTTTTACCGATACTGATATTCGAGAATATTGGGATGAAACAGAAATGTTGAAAGTTGATAGAGACATTAATGCCTCTATTAACTTGAAGCGACTGGGGTTGGGACTTTTCCCCAGAATAAAACGCCGTAGTGGGAAGCTCGTCATTACTGGAACTATGCCAGAAAGTACCACGAAGGAAATTCTGCATATCCTTAACAGGACTGTATGAAGCCTATACCATACCGTTTACGGTTGGTGTAGGAGAGTTCACCTAAATTAATAAAAGTGACATCAAGGAGGCTTATATGGCTATTTTGCAAATGGAAGACGGAAGCAAGCTCACCGACTTACAATCTATCATTACTGAACTGGCGCCTCTAGGAATAACCCTTAATCATTGGTCAGTCGGCGATGACCTACAATTACAGCAACTACTATCCCAAGACAGCCTAGACGACGCACAAAAAGAAACCGTGCTAACTCATCTAGACCATTACTTTGACTCACTCTCAAGTGCAGGTTATACATCAAGAGATTTAATCGTCTTGCATCCAGAAGTTCCAAACCTTGATACAATGCTATCAAAATTTGATAAGATTCATACCCACGCCGATGATGAAGTGCGTTATATAGTCGCGGGAGAAGGAATTTTTGGTTTTGTCCGTCCAGATGGTAGTCAAGTAGAACTAACAGTGCAACCGCAAGAATATATTAACGTTCCAGCGGGTACGCAACACTGGTTTATTTTGACACCTGCAAAACGTGTTAAAGCCGTGCGCTATTTCTGCGGCACGGCTGGATGGGTTCCAGAATATACAGATATAAAGATTCGTGTTGGGCGCCAAGCAGTTGCTGCTTAACCCTTCTTTATTTGATTAGAACAACAAAAACAATACCGCCTATTGTTAACATGCTACCGAAGAAAAGCGACCAAAAGCGATGGTAGCTGTTAACAATAGTGTCACTCTCGCTTTTAAGTTGTATCAAATCCATGTATGGAGCGGCGCCACAAAGGAACCAACCAGTTGCCCCGACTTCACGACCTATTGGTCTGTGCGTTTGAAAAACTGTCTCAAGAGTTAGAATCTTGGAGAGACGACAGTCAAAAATTACGACCTGCACATTTGCTAAAAAATTTATTAGAACAGTCTGGTCTATACGCTTATTATAACAATAATGAGAAGCGACAACAGAATCTTTTGAAGCTAGTACAAATATTTCATGAGCGAGATAATTTAAACCTATATCCAGATACAGCGCTGAGGAGCATTATTGAATTTACAGCTTTTGCGAAAAACCTTGACCAAGTTTCTCAGCAGGATAATCAAGTAGTAATGGTAACAGTTCACCAATCAAAAGGATTAGAATTTGACACAGTTTTTATAGGTGGTGCTGTACAAGGAGAATTTCCTAATTATTTAAGCTTGGGAGACGAAAATATAGAGGAAGAAAAACGCTTATTTTATCAGGACTTACGATATTGTCACAATTGAGAGTCGGTGCGTGACGCTACAGGTCTTATAGCTACGTTGAAGTTTTTTTGTTGCGTCACACACCCTACTATTTTTATGTGCCAGTTGCGTAAGTCCTATTTATGTAGCAATGACTATAGCAAAACAGCAATTATTTATTTCCGGGTTTAAAAAGGACTTTAGAGGATATTCAAAAGTTATAAGCCAGTTTATTAAATATATTCCATCAGAATGCATATTAATAGATTAGGCTGCACTTATATTTTACAATTTTTAGGAGTATGCTGATCAAGTTAATTTGTTTAATATATTGGATAATCTCCAAAGCTATCTTACAATATTTATTTTGAATTATTTTTTTAATTGGAATACTCTAAATGCTAATTCCAAACGCTGAAAATGCAGTTGTTGATATTCGTAAGCTACGTGATTATTGTCTAAATCCAAACCATGATGAAGGAAAACACAAAGCTCGGCTTTTTTCATCTATACTAGGCATGACTGCTGACAATGCTGACGAGTTGCGCTCCATTCTTCTTGATATCGTTAAAACGCACGAAGTTAAATTAGGACGACGTGACGACTTTGGACAGCGCTATACCTTAGATTTTTCGCTTGAGTGGCAAAATAGAAGTGCGACTATTCGCAGTGGTTGGATTATTGAATATAATTCTGATATTCCAAGACTAACGACCTGTTATCCTCTGTAGTTTAAAGAAGGTGGTGTCCAAATGACAGCGAATCGAGTTAAATTACTTGATGTAGTGGCTTTAACAGTTGACCTGCCAGAATATAATTTGTGGCGTGGACAAGTCGGTACAGTTGTTGAATTCCTAGCTGACGGTGCTGCTTTTGAGGTGGAGTTTAGCGACCGAGATGGACGTACTTATGAGTCTGTTGGTTTGCGTCTTGAACAAATTATAGTCTTACGCTTTGAACCAGCGTCGTCTGATCCTGAACCTGAAATGGTTACTGCATAGGGTATTTTCAAAGAACAACTCGACCGAGGCACTGAACGTTCCTAAACCCATAATCTGCCGCAGGTTCCAGTATCGTTTAGCCGGAAGATTGTAAGCTTTACCTCGTCACCGCTATAAGCATTTTGGATTTGTTGCGTTATTCCTATAAGAGTTTTGTCAAGAAGATAGTCTTCGCTCTCCGGGTCAATAGCAATGTACCAGTTTTAGTGCGCCTCAATTAAGCTTGGGCGTAAACGCTCAAATAATGGACGACACCGCAACGCAAGCGCGCGCTGTCTCTCCTGTTCGCGCTGAACAATTTCTGGGTCAATTGGTGATGGTGGTAGAATGCGTCCTCTTACACGTTGAGATACTTGTGACATAATTATTTCAAACTTTTTTGATTCTATTTTTATTGTGGCATAAGCTCTTGGAGTTTAAGCTGCAAGTTTGGAAAAAGGCTAGAGGTAATTGTCTCTTTCAAGCGATATTGTTGCTTCTGGTATCTACCATTAATTAGCTGACACACTGTGAAAGTAGGTTGTTTTGGGCTGCCAATGAATTCTAAACCACCTAGACCGCGAAAATCTACAATCCAATACTCTGGTATGTCAAGAAAAGCATATTCTTCTACTTTTCTAGCGTAGTCATCTTGCCAATTAGTACTGACAACTTCGGCAACGAATTTAATTGTGGCGCCATTACAAATTATAGGTTCTCTCTGCCACAGGGGTTCTTGACTCAGTTTTGCTCTATCTAAAACAATTACGTCAGGACGTAGTGCAGTTGCTTCGGCGTGTGGTGGTTTAATTAGACAGGTTCTTGGAATTAGCCAGTTTAAATTCAAACGATAAATTTCGCTATAAACTCTACCAGCAATATTTCCTGAGACATCTTCATGAGGACCTGTCGGTTCCATGTCACGTAGCTCTCCATCAATTAGTTCATACCGGGGGTTATCTGCATATTCAGTTATAAATTGCTCGAAAGTTAAGAGTTTAGGTGGCGTATAAGTCATAGATTGCTATTATATTAGAGCTAGCTTTATGATTTTTTATAAATTCATTAAACTTATTGTAGCTCAAAGCCAATCAAATGCGACTATAGTTAAATAAGCACTGGATGCACCATTATCAGACAAGGATGAGTAATTGTGTCTACAAATAAAGCGGCAAAAGATATAATAATAGTTGATATTAACTAAATAGATGAGCGTTTGTAACCAATTCATCCGTTACATCCGTTGCATCCGTTGCCAGTTTTTGCAGTGCTGGATAATCAACTTTAGCATTGTGTCGTTTATCTAAGGGAAATTTTCTACACACCTTAATCTTTTGAATATGCATATTTACTAAGGAGTTTTTCACAGATACCCAATCTATTTGTGACTTCGGTTTGTTTAGCTCTACTATTAAAGTTCGCTGACCTTGATGGAGAATTACAGCGCTATAACGTATATCGGGATGATTTTGTATAATTCCTTCAACTGTAAAAGGATAAAGGGCGCCATAAACATCTTCTATACAACCTATACAACGACCCAGTAACCATAAGCTACCTTGATTATCTATATATCCAGTATCACCCGTTCGATGCCATGAAGTTCCATTAACTGTAAATTTTGTTTCCTCATCACCATGACCATATAGATAACTAGATAAAACGTGGTTTCCGCTAACAACGATTTCTCCAGGGGTTCCCGTTGGTTGGCAAGCAGCAGTAAACTCAGCATGGGTGTATGGACTAATAGGTTTACCCCAACATTGAGGCAAAATTCTTAATTGAATACTTTCTACAGGTTTTCCCACTAGCAACCCTCCTCCTGTTAATGTGGTTTTTACGTCTTCTGTTTGGGTTTGATAATGGGAGTAAGCTATGGGTTCTGCTTCTGTGGAACCATATACTGTAGTAATTTGACTATTGGGAGCAATTTGCTGCAATTTTACCAATACGTTTGGCATTACTGGCGCCCCACCAATAAATATTTTCTCTAAGCTGGGTAAAGTTAAGTTGTGTCGTTGGCAATATTCTGTTAACCTTGATAAAAAGCCAGGTGATGCCACTGTTCGCGCGGGTTGATGAGTTAAAATCTGAGCTATTACTGGAGCGGGATTTATTGCTCCTGGTTTTCGCAAATCTGCATTTGGAATTAAGCTAGTTAAACCAGAAGCTAAATTGGCAAGGACAAAAATCGGTAAGGTTGCTAAATCTAGTTGTTGCGCTTGAAGTTGTAAGGTATCAGCTAAAGCTTGGTGTTGAGCTAGTAAAAATCCGTGGGTACGTAAAGCTGCTTTTGGTTTTCCTGTACTCCCACTGGTAAATGTTAGCAAGGCTGGGCTATCTTTTGTAGCTGCAAAAATCTCACTGAAAATATTATGTGGCGCCTGTTGGGTATAATTCAATGATATGGTGCCTGGTATAGGACAACCAATCGCAAATTTTAAAGGTATACGTTGTAAAGCTTGTGATTGTAAGCGTAGCAAGTGTGCTTTAGAACTGGCAATCAGTGCTGTAGGAAGGTATAACTTACAGCAATTATCTATGTGATTTTTACCTACGCCAGGGTCAAGGAACATCGCAATTAGTCCCAAACGGAAAAGAGCAGCAAGAATAATATAAAGTTCTGCTGACATTGGATGAAATACGAGTACTGCATCCCCAGGTTGTAAACCTTTTTGTTGTAATAAAGCTGCTGTAATGGCAGATGCTTTTTCTATTTCAGCAAAGGTTGTTGTTCGAGATAGGTTTTTATAAGTATCTATTATTGCTGGTAGTTGAGGACGGGTAGTAGCAAATTGTTGTAAAATAGTAATAATATTCATTGTTTGATTTTAAAATTATATTTTGCTGAAAAAGTATTGAAAAAAGAGAAGGGTTGAGCAGTCATTCAAGCACAGAAAAATATAAAGTTTTATTTTTGAGCGGTGCCATGCTTACAGATTAATTGAAGCGTCTAGGGTTATGGAGAATCTGATCACAATGTATAAACTCTGCCATGATTACTCAAAGATTATCTTCCAATAACTTTCCCTCGAATCGAAGTTCAAAGTTTTCTGCTGAGGTTGGAGTTTGCCCTTGTTATCACTACATAAATACTAAAGTATTTTTATACTATTGAGATAATGCAATAATTTTAATACATATTACCTTCATGTCTTGCACCTGAATATATTCCTTTGGGCTGATAATTCTGAGAGTGCCACACTATAGATTCTTTGCTCTTGCACCAATGACAATTAGGCATTTAAAAGATTCTTTAAAGTTTTTTAGCAAAAAGGGTATATCCACGTATTGTCATTGCATAGCGACTGCTTAAATTGCGGGAAGGGTTTGCGTCATGCATTAAAGCGTGGATAGCTTGCGAGTATCCAAGTTGGTGAGCTATTTGTTGACATTGAGCTACGAGTAAATTGCCTAATCCAGCGTATATACGTTTTGGTAAGATAGCGACGGTTTTAATAATAATAGTATTAATAGGTTCTCCTCGTTGTTTTTGTAGCCAATCTGGTATGGCAAATAAAAACCCGACTGGATTTTGTTCATGTTCTGCGATTAATACTAATTCTGATTGTACATAGGGTAATAATAATTTATTTTGGGCGATAAATTGAGCTTCTTCAATTGGTGTAAACAAAAAATTATTTTTAAAGCTTTGAATTGCTACGGTATAGATACGATGTAGTTCCTGCTCTTGGTTTTGTAAATCTAACGCGCGGATATGAATGTTTGCCTGTTCGCATCGTTGCTTGACAAGTTGTAAGCGTGGGTCTATTTGTGTTAAATCAGTATTTAAACTGGAACTATAGTTAGCTAGTGGTGTAAAACCTTGCTCGATGAAGTGTTGGCGCCAATTATCCGGGTTATCGGGTTCTAAGAAAAAAACAGGGTGTAAAGCTCGTTCTGTTAATAATCTATAACGCTGCCATGTATTGCCGTCAATTGGTGCAACCGCTAAATTACAACTAAGGGAAGTAAGTTGCGATACTGCATGTGCTAAGACCATAGTGGCAGTTTCATCCAACACCTCATAGTGTCCTATGTAACCAAGCTTACATCCATTGAGTGATGGTGTTTTTTTCCACCACAGAGAGTATTGCCCTACTACATTTTGGTCGCTCATAAGTTGCCAGTGAGCATCAGCGTCCGTAACATCTTTTGTTTGCACAAAGTTGTAATTATGGGGAATTAGTTTTTGCATTTCAAATAATTTCTTGCAAAATGAAGGAACTGTAAAAAAAAGCCTTATCTTGTTGATACAACCTCGTCGCCTCCGAAGTAAGAGAATATAATAAATTCTTCATATCTTCTGGACGAGAACGTTTTACAAGTAAATTCCAGTAAGCTAACCGCGCGCTACTTTTACCTACACGTACAAGTTTTCTAAGTAAATTTTCATAATTATGATTAGACATGTATTCAAAAATATTACTCAAGTTATATTTATTAATAAAGTCATAATCTAGATTGCTTAATAAATCTTCAATTGCAGTGCAGTGCCATTCTAAACGGTCAAGGTTTGCACGAATTATCTCAAAGTTTTCAGGACGTAAAGCGTAGGGTAATGCTGTTAAGTGTTGTCCTGTAGCAATCCATTGTAGGTAAGGATTATCATAGGGATTTATTGTTGTCATTGCATAAGCAGTACGCTGTAATAAATGCTCTGCTACATTCTTTTGGGCGTATTCAAAAAAACTTGGGTGGCGCCCTAAACGACCTAGTATCAACTCAGAAAAGAAGATTCTAAAGCATAGCTGCCAACGGCGATTATTCCAGTGCTGCTGGTAAAATATATTACGCTCTGCTTCTGTTTTATCTTTAATAGTTTCGCTAATAATGTCCTGATTATGAATTAGAGGTAATATTGAATTGCGAAATAAACTTAAATATCGCTCGAATTTGCCTGCTGTCCCAATACCTTGTGTAATTGCCGTGCTACGATTATCCCAAAATTCACGGGTTGCTGTGGATAGCTGAGAACGACATCGATGATATAAACTACTTCTATAGGCGCCGTCTCCAGGCACTGAGCCAATTAGCACCAGTAATTCAGGATGACTAAGTTCTCGGTAAGCTGCAACTCGTAACTCTAAACAGGCAATTTGTGCAGGATTAATGTCTACAGCAATAACTCTCGCTGGACTTTTACTTAACATCGCTAGGGTATTATCACCAGCAGAAGCAATAGATAAGCAAACGTCACCAGGCTGAATGTCAAGTGCATTCAACAGTATATCCGCATCTTCCCAACACTGGGCGTAGCGAATTTGAGAAAAATCTGCTTTGTAACTAATCTCACTTGGCATTTAATTTATTTAAAAATTTATGTTTATAAAGTGAATTAATCGGATTTGTGTCATCCCTCCCTGTAAGTATGATTTAATTTAATACATCTATAGTGTAAACTTGTTGCGTAACACAAAGTTATTTATTATACATTATGTTAAATTACTAGCTGCAATCGCCTTGATAGCAGCAGGAGCAATACATACGTTTCCTTTTCTTTGGCTAGCTTGGGACGAGCAAATGAGAAAAACCCCAGAATTACATGGGGTAATAGGAACAATAGCTTTTACGCTAGGTATTGTAAATTTGGGTTTATTAATCTTTGAATATAGAAAATTATTACGCCGTTATAAGCCTATCCTACATGATTTATTTATGATATTTTTTAATTGGAATATACAAATCTTTAGCAGAACAGAAGCATAAAAATAGGTGCCTTATCCTTAGAGTCCGTTAACTATCAATCAGAAAGCAAACTCGGAGAAGTCAATACAAAAACATCTCTAATTCCTTTGGCTTCGACTATCGGCTTAATAGGAGTTGTAAAGTGGAAAAATTCATGGTCATTAACCAATAATAGCTCTCCCGGATTCAAAACTTTACTAAAAACAGGATTTTCTTTTTGATTTACATATAGATGAGTTTCTCCACCTTGGACATTTTCTCGGTCAACAGAGAAGATACCAATAAAATTAGTTCCATCTCTATGAATACCTTCTGGCGCCGGATTACCCGAATTATCCTGTGAACAGGTAATTCTAATCTGATGCACTCCTATTTCTGCTTCAGGATGAAGTTTACAAGAATCACTAAACGCTAAAACTAAATTTTTAAAGATATCTAGTTCTATAAGTGCATCATCTAATTCGGCATACTCTCTTTTAATATTACCTACCAATGGATTGTATTTTGCTGCTTGAAAGAAAAAGCCATGAGGCAACTTAATAATACTATCTTTAGAAGCTATAAATCGCGATAACCTTCTTAAACGATAATTACCTTTAATATAAGGGTCTACAGGTAAGTCGTTAAAAAATGGTTTAAATCCCTCTAGTTGAATTGAATTTACTTTTCTTAAGGTAAACAGAAAAGCATATTCCAATTCCGTTAATGCCCCTACTTTTTGCATGGGATATCTCCTTTTATATTCAGAACTCCCAATAAAATTTTTCTTTTTGGGAGGCTATAAAATTTATTATAGCTATTTTTTATAAAAAAGTCGTGGAGTACACTACATAAATTACCATTTTATGATATATAAGTATTTACATTTCTTAACAGAGGCGCCAAGCTGCCAGCGCTGTTTGTGCTTGAGAACAGGAGGGTTGTCAATACTGCTCGGTTAAAACATTAACTTGAAATTGATCCCCCTAAATCCCCCTTAATAAGGGGGACTTTGAGCCGCTTTTAGCCCTGCTTATCAAGGGGGGTTGGGGGGATTTTTATCTTAACCGAGTTGTATTGGGAGGGTTGTGATTTTAAATTCTTATACGATTATCAAGAAATACTTTTGTATTCATTCCTACCAAAGCTTACTCAAGTCATCAGTCCTTAACTGCTTTTACCAAGGCTTCACATGCTCGTAAAAAGATACTAACATCGACACCCAAACCTATGTACCCAATGCCCGCATCTATCCAACGTTTGGCAACTTCTGGGTTATCGGCAAAAGTACCCACAACCTTTCCAGCATTGCGGATAGTGGTGATACATTGCTGCATAAGGTCAATTACCCGTTGATCCCTCACCTGACCAGGAATTCCCAATGATTGGGATAAATCGTAGGGACCAAGAAAAATCACATCAATGTGCGGGACACTAACAATCTCTGTAATATTCTCCACACCACGTTTACCTTCAACGTGAACAACTACCAAAGACTCTTGGTTGAGTTGGTCTGTAATTCCGGTTCCAGCTGCGGTGTACATACCCGCGCGTGTGCCAAATGAAAGACCTCTCATACCTAGGGGACTGTACTTAGCTGCTTTGACACAAGCACTTGCATCTTGTTGAGTTTCAATTTGAGGCACCTGTACACCAGCACTGCCAATATCTAACGCACGTTGAATTTGCGGAGCATCATTTTTACGAACGCGGACTATTGGTGAGATTCCCGCACACTCAGCAGCACGACAGAGATTTTCCGCAGCTAAAGTGTGCATAGGACTATGTTCCATATCAATCACAGCAAAATCAAATCCTGCATATCCACAGATTTCAATAAATGTTGGATCAGCACAGTTGACAAACGGGCCGATAACGACCTCACCCCGTTGGAGTTTTTGTTTGAGTTGGTTCTTACGCGGATTAATCATTTACAAATAAATATGAATGTGCCCAAAGTTGGAATTGATTTTAGCAAATGATTACAATATACAGGCGCCAATACTGCTCGGTTAAGCCCAAAAGTGTTTGAATGCGTAGGTTGGGTTGAGGAACGTTAACGTAAGTTATGCGAAGCAAAACCCTACGTTCGTAAGCTTTTTTGTTGGGTCTCGTTCCTCGACACCAACCTACAAAAATCCTTAACCGAGCAGTATTGATAGAGGCGCCGCTCCTATTATCGTGGACATGTAGGTACAGTGGCACGAGCGCTTGGTGTGTGTGACTTGAACAATTTTTTGGACACTTTGGAACAAGAAATTGGGCAATCGTATTTTTGCTCGAATTATTCATAATTCCAATGTGTGGAAGTGTGATGTGAACTTATGTATCTTTTTTTGTTCTATTCATTTAGGTAAATAAATTGAAAATTTAATTGAGGCGGCAGGAGCGAAATTAATTTATTTACCACCATATTCTCCAGATTTTTTACCAATTGAAAACTGCTGGTCAAAAATTAAGAGTATATTACGTTCTATCGATACCCGAAATTATCCAGATTTAGAACAAGCTACTGAAGCAGCTTTTGAGAAAGTCTCTTTAGATGATATTCGTAATTGGTTTATCCATTGCTGCTACTGTACCTCACCAGACTAGGAACCGCTATATAAAAGTAAATTCTGTTGCATTTTAGCGCATACAGCGCATACAAATAATAGCATCGGTGCCCTTTTAACTTAACTATCTATATTTATAATTTAAATTTAATCAATGTTATTTTATTCTAAAAAAGAGAATAAAAATATTATTATAAACATTTACTCTAGCTAACAAAAATAAGTAATGTCTGATATAATACTAATATAAATTGCATCTTTATTCTTTGTGAGAAAAAGTGAATGACAGCCGACCCACTCTTTTATAAAATCTTCAAAGAATTACCGGAATTGTTCTTTGAATTGATAGGTGAATCACCGCGTAGTCAAAGTATATACGAATACAGTGCGCCAGAAATAAAGCAACAAGGCTATCGTCTAGATGGGTTACTTATAACTCTTTCTGGATATAGCTTTGCACCAATTTACTTCATTGAGGCACAAGGTTATAAAGACACGAACTTTTACGACACATTTTTTGGAAAAATAATAATGTATTTGACTCAATACAAACCGACCAACGAGAAATGGTACGCTATTGTTATCTACGACAAGCGCAGTACCGAAAGGAGTTTTCCGCCATATTTGAATATATTTAAACCAGTTTTACGTTGCTTTTATCTAGACGAACTTGGAAAACAACCCAACCAATCTTTGAGTGTGGGAATAATGCGTTTGGTCATCGAGAGGAGAGCAAAAAAGAAAACTGGCGAATTTGCTCGACAGTTAATGAGTAAAGCAACTTCGGAAATTACCAGTGCCGCTTTACAAGAAAAAGTATTACAATTTATTCAAACGGTAGTGATTGATAAATTTCCAAGCTTAACAGTGGAGGAACTAGAAGTCATGCTTGATTTAGAATCGCTAAGAAACAGTAAGGTGTTTTTACAAGGTAAACAAGAGGGAGAACAACAGGGAGAACAAAAAGGTATACGCAAACATCAACTAAAGATGATTCCTATCTTACAAGAGTTAGGGTTAAATACTGAGCAGATAGCAGAACGTTTAGAGCTGGATGTAGACACTGTTCAAAAAAATCTTAAAAAGTAGGAAAACGCAGTACCAGAAATTTTGGTACGTACTCCTAAGGTGCCGCTTTTATTATTGTGGACATGTAGGTACAGTAGCACGCGCGGAAGGTGTAGTTTGTGGCGCCATTGCTACAAGCTCTGTACTTCCATCACTATTCTTAACCCAACCTTGCGCCTCGATAATTGTATTTTGCGCTTTGTTAGGAACTACATTTGATATATTTCTATTACTATCACCTTCTAAAGTTGCCAGCTTGGTAGTATTATTTGTACCAGGTAAAGCTTCGAGAGGGCTGGGAGGCAAACTACCACGTCCTGTGATTGTAAATTCTCCTAACGGTTTGGCACCGGGTTCTCTTGGACAAATTTGAGCGACTCGACGAGTAGCATCAACTACTTCTTCAGGTAATTCTATTAGTCCTTGCTCTGGTTTAACATCAGGGTCACTAATAGATACTTGACCTTGAACACCACTTTGAGAGCTTGCAGTAATATCGCTAGTTTCTGGAGATTCAGTAACGCGCGGTTCTATACCAAAAATACCTTGCGCGCGGATATTTACGTTACCACCTTTACCACTAAAAGCATTAGCTGTGATATCGCTGTTTTCTGTAAGGACAGCGACAATAAAACCAGAATCAATATCAATATTACCTCCATCACCACCTTGTTGTTCAGTTCCTGCGTTGGTCGAAATTTGGCTATTGTTGCGTAGAAGTAAGTATTCAGAAAGGTTTAAATTAATATTACCACCGTCGCTAGAGGATGTTTGGGCTGTGATTTGACCTTTATTGAGGCGGACAGAGTTAGCTCTAATATCGATGTTGCCTGCTGTACCTTTTCCTCTACTACTACTAGTGATGCTTCCACCATCTATAACTTCCACTTTCTCGCTTTCAATTTTTATATTGCCACTACGACCTAGAGTTTCACTACCTAAACCAGATGCTATACCACTGTCTGCTCCTGAAACGATAAGTTTATCGCGTAAGTTTATATTTATAATTCCACCATCACCTTGTCCAGCAGGAAGCTTGTCAGAGGTTCCTTCTACACCAACTCCTAAGTTTCCACCGTTCGTTAGAAACAAGTTGCTAGCTGTAATATTTATACTGCCACCATTGCCTACAGCACCAGGTCGCACACTGCTGAAAGAAGCGCTTGGAGTTCTATTGCTTGTTATCCCATCAAAACTAACTGCATCAACAGCTTGAATCGTTATATTCCCAGCATTCCCTTGTCCGCTTGTAAACGAATTAATTTGGGCGCCGTTGGTTAACGAAAGCGAACCAGTTGTAATGTCTATATTTCCAGCTTTACCTACAGCATCACGAGATTGAACATTGCTCACAATGTATCCTGTATCTAAGGATATTAGATCATGGGCTATAATATAAATTGTACCTGATGCCAAGGGGGATATTTACAAAATAGCTCATATCCTCCAGAAAGAAAGCGGCTACTCCACAGTTGAAACCTGCTTCATCGGCATTACCCCTTCTTGGTTAGAAGAAGCCTTTGATCGCGCCCACTTTTACCAGCCGAAACGCATCATTGTCCTGCCATACTTACTGTTTACTGGTGCTTTAATGAAAAAAATTATTAAGAGTGCTACACAACAGCAGGAGCAATACCCAGATATTTCTATAATTTGTCTACCCGAAATGGGTCTGCATCCTCAACTATTCTCGGTACTACGTGAGCGAGAAATTGAAACTCAGCAAGAACTTACTTGTGCAGATAAATTGTGAAA
The DNA here is from genome assembly GCF_059640475.1 of Calothrix sp. CBUCES-K 9914. Taxonomy (NCBI): domain Bacteria; kingdom Bacillati; phylum Cyanobacteriota; class Cyanophyceae; order Nostocales; family Calotrichaceae; genus Calothrix; species Calothrix sp. CBUCES-K 9914. The sequence goes on along the minus strand of NZ_JBXXZH010000200.1, from coordinate 2,159 downwards.
TGTATCAATTCCGGCTAACAGAGTTGAAATTAGCGTGAGGCGAACGGTTACAATTTAAAATTGTTCATAGAAAGTCTCTTTGTTAGCAAAATGTCTGAGCGTAGTTATGCCATTTTAGGTACAGGTGCATTAGGTGGGTTTTACGGCGCCAAGCTGCAAAAAGCTGGTAAAGATGTTCACTTTTTGCTTAAGAGTGACTATGAATATGTGAGTCAACATGGTTTGGTTATTGAGTCAAAAGATGGTGATTTCATCCTTCCTCAAGTCAAAGCCTACCATGATGTAGAAAAAATGCCACGATGTGACGTAGTAGTGGTAGCATTGAAAACCACACAGAACCATTTATTGCCGCAGATGTTACCGCCTGTAGTCAAGGATAATGGCGTAGTATTAGTACTACAAAATGGACTTGCGGTGGAAGAAGAAGTTGCAGAAATAGTTAGTAATGTCAGTATTATTGGTGGGTTATGTTTTCTCTGTTCTAATAAAGTGGGAGCAGGACATATCCGCCACTTGGACTATGGACAAATTACTTTAGGTGAATATAGTTCTGGTTATAATTCTTGTGGGATTACAGATAAGATGCAGCAAATTGCCTCTGAATTTACTAGTGCTGGTATCTCAATGGAATTAACTGAAGACTTATTACTCGCGCGGTGGAAAAAACTAGTATGGAATATCCCCTACAATGGTCTGTCTGTAATTCTCAACGCTAGAACTGATGAATTAATGGCATATATCCACACTCGCAAATTGGTTGAACAATTGATGTACGAAGTGGTAGCGGGAGCGTATAGTTATGGACGCATCATTCCTGATAGCTTTATTCAAATAATGCTTGATTATACCGTGAAAATGAAGCCTTACCGTACTAGTATGAAAATTGACTATGACTCTAGGCGCCCTTTAGAAGTAGAAGCTATTTTTGGTAATCCTTTACGGAAAGCAGAAGCAGCAGGTGTAGATTTACCACAGATTAACTGTATATATCAGCAGCTAAAGTTTTTAGACAAGACATTAAGCCTGCATTAAATCTAACTTTTGAAGCATCTTATCACTGCATAAACTCATTATGTCTCTTCCCATAAGTTATAGGAGTGTCAACCTTTCCTGAAATCAAGTATTTAGTCAAACGTTTTGCAAAAATTTAGATTTCAAAGTGAAGTTCTATGAATCAGTACGATTATATTGTCATCGGCGCCGGTTCGGCAGGTTGTGTTGTTACCAATCGTCTAACCGAAGACAGTAAAACAAAAGTATTATTGCTTGAAGCAGGTAGTCCCTATACAAAGCCAGAAATTCAAGTTCCTGTGGAATGGCCAAAATTATGGGGAACTGAGGTTGACTGGGCATATTCTACAGAACCTGAACCATACCTAGATAATCGCAAAGTTTACCACCCACGCGGTAAAGTCTTGGGTGGTACTAGTTCAATTAATGCGATGATTTATATGCGAGGCAATCGTCATGATTACGACAAGTGGTCTAAGCTTGGTAATCCTGGCTGGAGTTATGAAGAGGTGTTACCGTACTTTAAAAAATCAGAAAACCAGTACCACGGAGCATCGCAATTCCACGGAGTTGATGGACTTTTAAGCGTAACTCAGCCATTGGAGCCTTCTTTCATATCACAAAAGTTTATAGAAGCAGCAGTTAGCTTAGGCTATAATCGCAATCCTGATTTTAACGGCGCCCAACAAGAAGGTGCGGGATTGTATCAGCTAACAATTAAGGATGGTAAGCGACACAGTACAGCAGCAGCTTTCTTACTACCAATTTTAAATCGTCCTAATTTAACAGTTAAAACAGCAGCGTTGGTGACAAGGTTACTGTTTGAAGGAACGCGCGCAGTTGGAGTAGAGTATTTGCACTCAGGGATACTACATCAGGTTAAGGTTAATGCTGAAGTAATTTTAAGTGCAGGCGCCTTCGATTCGCCTAAATTACTGATGCTCTCTGGGATTGGCGACGCCGAATACTTGCAGTCATTAGATATTCCAATTGTCGCTAATTTGCCTGGTGTTGGTCAAAACCTTCAAGACCACGTAATGGTTCCAGTTGCATACGAGTCGATTCAACAATTTAAACTTGCTTCGACTAGTGCAGGCTGGCAAAAATAACTTACCAGCTTCCACATTAAAATAATACCGTGGTAAATA
>NZ_JBXXZH010000199.1:0-17923 GCF_059640475.1 Calothrix sp. CBUCES-K 9914 | reverse complement strand
TTTCTACCATCTCAACTAGCTGGATTTGATAAAAGTCCAACTCACTCCTCATTCCTCCACCTTGCTTCCGTGGCTCTACATGACCCTCGGTCTTCTTCATTTCAAGCAATTTCTGTACAAAGCTTTTGCTTACATCGAATCTAGAGGCAACCTTCCTGACCGAAGTATTGCCTTGTTCATAAGCTTTGACTATTTTTTCTCGAAAGTCGGTTGAGTAAGCCTTCATTATGTTTGTTGATGCACACCACTCCTTATTGTACCTCATTTACCTGCAATCCGCTGTATATGGAATTCCAATATTGCCAATCGTAATTTACTCTCATGATGTACCGTTGACTAAACAACCATCACAATTCAACATCAGTATCGGAGGTAAGAATGTAGTGCAGTTTGATTATGAAGTAGTTCAGTTAAATCAACTCAACTGGCAAGACTTCGCAAATAAGCAAAACCCTGTAGCGAGTGCTTTGATGTCTAAAATGCAGATGGATGCTGTAGAACGTCCAACGGTAAAGTTAATCTCACTACAGTTACTTAGCTCATTAGGTCTCAACCCCGCACAAGTTGAACAAATATCTGTATTTATCGATACATATCTTAAACTAAATACAGAGGAAGAAGAAGTGTTTAATCAGCAAATTGCTACCATAGAAACAAACCAAAAGGAGCAAGTTATGGAAATTGTTACTAGCTGGATGGAAAAAGGTCTAGAGCAGGGTAAAGAACTCGGTAGAGAACTTGGTAGGGAAGAAGGTAGAGAACTTGGTAGGGAAGAAGGTAGAGAACTTGGTAGGGAAGAAGGTAGACAAAGTGAAGCTGCATCGCTAGTTCTGCGCCTGCTTCAACGCCGTTTTGGAAACTTAAGTCAAAGTCAGCAGGAACGTATTCAAGGTCTTTCTACAAAACGTTTAGAAGAATTAGGAGAAGCACTGTTAGATTTTAATTCAATTACAGATTTAAAAAACTGGCTCGCGCGCGTTTAATTAAGGGTGGGTTAATCAATAATTTATAACGAACACGAACAATTATTGTAAACCCGTCCTCACTTTACATATTTAGGCGCCGTTTGCGCTTCGGAGTGAGTTTATTATCACAATTATTCATTGCGACTTCAAGCTTATTAAATAAAGATGGTGCGTAAAAGCTATTATGATTTGAGTTTAAATGCTTGTTTATTCAAGCTGTTACGCACCCTACAATACGATGATTTGTGTTGGCTTATAGTCTACTCCTAATTTGTCGGCACAGTACCCAATTTCTACTGTTTTTCCTGGTTGAATTATTTTCGCCCAGTCTACGGGTGTTGCTTCATATACTAATCCTTTAATTGTATAACTTGCATTCCAAGTTTGTAGTATTTTGGCTTGATTTATTTTAAAGTTGAGTTTCCAATTTTTAGTAGCAATTGTACCTTTATTTGTAACGCGGAAGTTAATACAAAATCCCGCATTCCAATCTGCTTGGATAACGACTTCGACTGTTAGTTGTACCTCTTCTGGCGCCGGAGTTGGAGTTGGAGTTGGAGTTGGAGTTGGAGTTGGAGTTGGAGTTGGAGTTGGCGCCGGAATTGAAGGTTCGGGAGTAAGTAAAGTTGCGAGGAGTTCTTGTTTTGCGGTATTGATATTAAGCCAGTTGTCTAATAATATACCTGCTGTATCACCACTATTTGGATTCCAACACCAGTAAGTAAAAGATAGATTTCTTTGTTTAATGAAATCAATAAGCTGACGCTGCCAAATTCCTTCGTTAGAAGCAGTATCTATAAGTTTACCACCGAATTCTCCGATTAAAACTGGCGCAATTTCATTTGCAGCAATGTAATAAAAGCCTTTATCCCAACGAGTGTAAAGATTTTGGGGAAAGCTTGGTTCACTAAACCAAGGTTGGTCTGCTACACCTTGCCCGTATTCATGAGGAGAGTAAACGACTTTATTGTCAACGATTAAACGTACAGGATTATTTATAACACCTTCTAAGTTACCTCCCCACCAATGTCCAGACAACTTTTGGTTTGGTACGTTTTTTTCAACCCCTTCGACTACAATTAGCCAATTTGGATTAATTGTTAAAATCGCGTTACCACAACGTTCTGCTGCTAGTCTCCAGTCGGTCGTTAAATCTCCTGTTCCCCAACTTGCCCGTCCATGCGGTTCGTTTTTCAAATCAGCAGCTACAATATTGATTTGATTTCGATAGCGATTAGCCAGCATTTTCCATGTGTCTATCCAGTCTGCTTCAGTAAAGCCATCACCATACCATAATTCGGGAATCGTTGAGTCATTTAATCTATGACTATCAAGCATGATTAATAGCCCCGAATTTGCAGCTTCTTGGATAATAATATCCATCACCTGTATTGGTGTTTTATTTTGCAAATCCCGATTGGCGCCAATACTAAAATCTACAGCGCTAATATCAGAAGAACGTAATGCTTGAACTGAATAGGGCAAACGGATAATATTATACCCCAAACTTTTGATTTGACGCAGCATATCTTTATAGTCTCGCTTCCACAGACCATGTGGGACATGCACTTCAGTCTCGATACCAAACCAGTTGACTCCTCGCAAGCTAACAGCATTACCATTGGCATCTACTATGTGCGACCCTTTTGTTGAAAGTGGAGTTTTGATAGCCATACTAGTCATCGCTTTGGGGAGTGTGTTATGCGGACAGAAAAATGATATTACTTATTTTGATACACAACAGCTATTTTTCATTACATCGACCAAAAGTGACACAGAACACCGAATTGTGTAGTATTTTTGGTGGAAGTCTGTGTTTTGGTTATATCAGATGCAAAAGCTCCTCAACGATGTCAAAAAGTTACGGAAGCATGTCCACGCAATTATTCTGCCGCTAATTACCTTATTTTTTGCGGTTTCATTATTTGCTACCCCTGCTTTCGCTACGAGTGTGTTTGAACTTCCTAATTTGGCGCCAGACACTTGGGTTGTCGATGAAGGTGATGTTATAAGCCGTACTAGTGAAAGTAAAATTAGTACTGCGTTTACTGACCTCGCCAAGCAAACTGGTAATGAAGTCAGATTTGTTACTGTCCACCGTTTAGATTACGGTGAAACCCCTGAAAGTTTCACTGTTGCATTATTAGATAAATGGTTCCCTGACAAGGAAGCACAAGCTAACCAAACGATTATGATGATAGACACCGTTAGTAACGGTATCGCAATTGTGACTGGTGAAAAAGTCAAATCAGTAATGTCTGATGATACAGCTAAAAGTGTCGCGTTCGAGACATTCCTGGCGCCGTTGCGGGATGGTAATAAATATAATCAAGCCTTTCTTGATGCTAGTAACCGTTTAGTTGCCGTGCTTTCTGGTCAACCCGACCCAGGTCCCCCAGCAATTGTAGAAGATGTCCAAGTCGAAGGCACTTTCAAAGATGCTGAAGAAACCGAAAAAGAGAGAGGCAATGCAACTGCTTGGGTAGTTGGACTATTAATTGCTGCCACCGTTATCCCGATGGCAACATATTACTTGTACCTAGTTAACCAACCACCATCCTCAGACAGTTAAGAGTGCTGAGTATTGAGTGCTGAGTGCTGAGTATTGAGTGCTGAGTGCTGAGTATTGAGTGCTGAGTATTGAGTGCTGAGTGCTGAGTATTAAGTCATAAATTTTACTCAGCACTCAGCACTCAGCACTTTCTACTCTTTTTAATCTTGCACATACTCTTTGCCACTAAGCAGCGCTGCTTGCGCGCGTACAAATTCTCGACCGAGGTATGCAGCATGGTCGAACATCGTGACTGGACATGGTTGAGTTTGTTCTAAAAGTTTGACACAAAGTTCTTTAGCGGTTCTACCAGTGTAAAGAGTTGTGTGAGTACGTTCGACTTTACCGCGTGCGGGAATAACTTCTCCGGTTTCGGGGTCAACTGCTAAACCACTTTCGTTGATAATGTTTGTATAGTGCTTGGCGCAAATCAACCCAGCATCCCGGTCTAAATAGATAATAAAGTAACCTACTGGGTCTAAATCTATATGCCGTTGTGAGAGTTTGTCGTCAATTGCTGCTAAATCTTCTAATGTCAAATCCATAAACTCCCCTCAACAAAAAAGCTGGAACAAGCAGTCAGGTTTTTTTTGTTGTAGAGACGTTACGTGTAACGTCTCTACGACCTATGGACAATTAACCAGACTGCTATTAAAGAATATTTGCTTTATTCATTCGATATTACACCTAATATACTTAATAAACGAAGTTACAAAATCAAAAATTATGCATTTTGTTGTATTTGCTGTGGATTTTTTTGGTTAAAGGGTAATTCCGCGTTAATAGCGTCCATTTCCCGCTGTTCGAGTTGGTTCACCTCGCTAATGTAAGGACGTAGAATTTGCTGTAAGCGCGCGTTGTAGAAGCGGTGTAAGCTATAATTGGGCATTGCCGGAAAACCACGACGCTTTTTATGGCGCCCACCAGCACCCGGGTCAAACAGTTGGATACCTTGAGAAATACCCCATTCAATAGGTGCATAGTAGCAAGCATCGAAGTGTAAACAGTCTATTTCCTGAAAGCTCCCCCAGTAGCGGCCATATAGTCTATCACCTTTATACAAGCAAAATGACATACCTACAGGTTTACTGCCCTCTTGCTCGGTGTAAGCTGGCATAAACAAGACGCGATGTCGATAGTTATTGTGTAGCGACTCAAAAAACCGCTTCGTCAAATATTTACTACCCCACCAGCCAAATTTGTCGCAGGTGTCAGCATAAAACTCGTACATCAACGGAAATAATGATTGGGGTATATCATCACCTGTTACAGGTTTTAAGCGCAAACCTGCATTTTCGACTGCTTTACGTTCGCGTTTGATATTGCGACGCTGGTTTGCGTTAAATACTCCTAAATAATCATCAAATGTGTTGAAACCAAGATTTTGCCACACAAAACTATGATGTAACCAAGTAGTAAAACCTTGTCGTTCGAGAATTGGGCGCCATTCTGGGTCAACATACAAGAAATTGCAGGTAGCAATGCGGTGCTTTTTGCAGTATTTATCGATTTCATGCAGCATTATACCCGTAATTTCTTCTTCATCTTCACCCTTGTCTATCAAAAATCGATATCCTTCTGCTGGTGTAAACGGTGTCATTCCCAACAGTTTTGGATAATACTCTACACCAATACGCTGCGCTAAATCAGCCCACTGGTGGTCAAATACAAATTCACCATAGCTATGCCCTTTGAGGTATAATGCAGCGGCACCGATTAACGTTTTGTGGCGCCAAATTGTCAGATGGTTTGGCAACCAACCATTACGTCCCGTTGCACTACCCGACACCTCCAAGTTATTGAGCCATTCCCACTCCAAAAACGGCGTTTTCAATGGCATAGCCAAAGCATCCCAAGCAGCTTGCGGTACTTCGGCAATTTTGTTAGTCCAAGTGACTGAATAGCTGGGCTTTACTTGTTCAAACATTGCAAGATTCTCACTACTTCACCAAACTGAACCTTTGACCGCACATGATACTTTACTTAACTTAATCTAAATTTACTTAAATTTGCAGGAAAATTCTTGAACTGTAGGGTGCGTGACGCTACGAAAATATTTGAACGTAGTTATAAGACTTGTAGCGTCACGCACCAGCTTGTAGCGTCACGCACCAGCTTATGGTTGTGGCTAAGTTTTCTTATTTTACGTGCTTTAACAATTCTGGAAAAAACTCGAAAAAATCGTTTTCTAAATCGGTGTAATTATCTGTTAGTTCGTTGATAGCTGGTTCTAAATGAAATATTTTGTTTCGACGCTGGGAAAATCTGTGTGATAACCTGCTTAGTAAGTACTCGATACCTGTTAAATTACGATAGCTTCCTAACCAGTCTTCGTTTGCCATCCGTGTAATAACTTCACTTGCATAACGTGGTAGCGCTTTTGGGTACGCTCGAAATGATTCGTATACCTCTGCTGTAAACTTTTCTAAAGGCTGATTTGAGTATACAGACCAGTTTTTAGCTAGAAAATGGTCATAAAACCCGTCTACTAATATACCAGCAAATCGTCTATACGCTGGACTGATTCGCTGTTTACTACGATGAACTATTATATTTGAGTCAGTAAAATAATCTACTTCCTGATGATATTTTATACCAGTTTTGATATTATCACTTAAATTGTCGCGCTCTACTCCCTTTACTAAATCAGCTAGTAAATTACCTAATCGACTCTCAATGTCTGGTTTTGACAAAAATAGATGCGCTAGCCAGTTCATGTGTCAATCTTAAATAATAAATACACCAGTTGTATATTTATTATAGCAGTTATATTCTCTTTATCCTAAATATAGGCGCCTATCCAACTTGCTTTATGTAATGTATCAGTCTCTTAAAAACTATTATTAAACAATGGTAATTGATGTTCTACAACATACCTAATAGGCTTAGACAGCTTCTTGACTTTACCTAGTGTAACTGCACGATTTAACCAATCTCGCATCAATTTTACAGGAACATCTAAGATTTTGGCTAGCTCTTTATCTGTACGTTCATCTTTTAATAAGTTTTCAATGTGTGGCAGCATGATGTGAAAAGCATTGAATTCAGTTAAACTGGTTTCGTGTAAAACTACTTGGTCTAAATTATTGTTAGCCGCATCTACTTGAACGGGTTCTATAATAATTTTAGTATTTTGTTTAGTGCTATTTGAAAAATTTATAATTTGTTTTAAAGATTCTTCATAATTTGATAATACTGGATTTATTTTTTCTCCATATAATAAGAAATTTGGAATCGATAAAGGCATTACAATAGTTTGCGATGTCATATCTTGGTTTTTTATCTGCTGTCTTAATTGCATTAGTAGTCTTCCAAGAACATTGGCACCTGTAAGGGTAATCTCGTCTTGAAGTTTAGCTCCCCAAAAATCATCTTTCCTCGAATCTTCAACAATTGGCAAGTCTTCGGTTTCTAATAGAAGAGTACTAAATTTATCCCAATTTTGAATAAGTTTTACTTGTAAGCACCATCGCATAACCTTTGTACGAACAATATCCCAATCTGGTCGAGAATTATCTCGATAAGGTTTACTTACCATTTTGGCAGTCATCGGACTCTTTTCTGCAATTATCAGCTTTTGTACTTCTGGTAGATGAGGAAAACGGCAGGCTTGATAAATTGCTTCGGAAGTCCGAATATTAATATCGTTGATCAAAAGTGGATATCCACCTGCCATATTAGATAATCCGCCAAATCTTTCATTGGTTTTACGGAAAGTAATACAGGTTGTTTTATTATATGTTCTGACTTCTGGATGTTTTATCATTGTTGTAATATTAAAGTTTATACTTACCAATTTAACGTATTATTTACGATTCTAGGAAACAATGGATACCACTCATTCAATGGGTAAGGTTGATTCGCATCACCCCACCATAAAGCTAGAGGGCAGTTATTGGCAATATTACGATATGTTACGAATAACGCACCAAATCCTAATGTTTCTAAATAATCATATCCCAATGGTCGCATACTTTGATTTGGGTTTTTAGGTAGTGACACTATATAACTACCTGCTCTTAGAAATGCAGAATCGATAATTTGACGACCGATAGCTGAAGAGAATATACTATCTTCAATTGGCATATCATTCGGACGAAACAGCGGTGATATCGCTTTGTTAAGATTCTGACGACGTTGATTGACCTCTTGAATATACTTATTAGTCAAGTCATCTTCTAGACACTCCTGCGTCCAAAAACAATCAAATTTTTCTGGTTCCCATCGACGGTTATGAAATTTATGTTGGCGCCAGAATTTTACAGTAACACCATAGGATTGAGCTTTTTGTTCAATTATTCTTTTTGAGTACTCATATCCATCAGTATGATACGCAAAAAATATTAGGTGTAAAGTTGTTCCTTTGACAGCATTAGTTATCCAAGAATCAATGTCGCGTCTTAGTCTATTACCAGAAAATAAACAATCATCTAAATAAATATATGCAACTGGTGATTGACCACAATTTTCAAGATTAATTTTATATTCGTCAAGAATAATTTGTCTTGATAACCTTAATATGTCATTTTGACTACTTCCTACAGTTTGAATATTCAGAAACTTTGCGTTATTTATTGTTTCTTCAGGGGTACTTCCAAATACTTTTTCAGAAGTAAAAACTTTAGTAAGAAACTCTTGAGCTTGGATGCGAGAAAAATAGTATTTACCTAAAATATTATTCATTTGCTCAAGGATGATTATTTGAGCATCTGTATCAAAACCAAACCTTTCAAACTGCTTTACCCATTTATCTACATGATTTGAACTAATATTCGGAATTTCACCTTGTCGATAGTCGATTATAATTGTTGCGATAGATTGTAGTAAAGTTTCTCGTTTATTAAGCACGTTTTTATAAGTATAAATTAGCATATTTACGTTTTGAAAAAGTCATTTAATTTTGATTTAGCGTCTTGACTTTTAACTTAATGTTTAAAAAGTCATAGCAAGCTCCACATTAATGATTTAATGAGTAGCATTTAGTATGTTATTTGCATCATTCTATTTACACGTGTATTTAAAAGTCATCCGTAAAAATTCGCAGTCATCTCAAATTATTATTTAGCAATAATATGTATATTGGTTCAAAGTATTTATACTAATATCGGTCGGTAGAAATAAAGCTCTATCTAAATCATTTGTAAAATTTACATGTTGTAGAGACACGATACTTAAGCGTCTCTACCGGAACGGCATTTTTCACAAATCATGTAGGACTACTATATAAACAGGGTAGGTGTCTGGCTCTCATGTTTGGAACGGGCAAGGATGCCCATTCCACTTCTGGGAAAATTATATTTCTGGGAAAATTATACTTTTGGGAGTCGCTTATTTTTGTTGATTTGTAATATTGTTTTCTGGTTGATTGCTTGGCTTAATACGGTAATGTAGGAAGACTTCTTGTTCTACTGTTTTTACTTCTAGTAGCTCTAGACGCGGCGCCATCTTTTCTGTAAATCCGGCGCCTTCTACTGGTGTTGGTGCTAAGGTACTGCCTAGTAAAAGTGGACAGACGGTTAGCCAAAGGTCATCGATGAGGTTTAATTCAAGCATGGAAGCAAGAAGTTGACCACCACCTAATACAGCGAGCTTTTCGATACCAGATGTTGCTAAATATTCAAGTGCTGCTGTAAGATTAATTTTTTCTTGAGAATAGTTTAAATTATCTTTAAAAACTAAAATTTGCTCAAATTCCGGACGTTGGCACCAAAAGCTTGCTCCTTGGTACGTTGTGAGTAACCAGCGACGAATTGGTTGTTTAAAAAAACGAATTTCCGGATTTATGTTTGCAGTTTCTGTAATAACTATATGAAGCGGCTGTAAAATTTTACCCGAATTTTCTCTGTGTCGGAGTAGATCGGGGTGTGATACAGTTAGCGTTGTACCATACGCGCGTAAAGTACCAGCACCGAACAACACTGCGTCCGCAGCGGCAATTTGTCTTTCCAAATGCGCTTTATCAGCTTTTGACCCAAACCGTGCAGGTGAGCGTTTAAAATCTGCAATTTTGCCATCAGCACTCATTGCCAGAATTACTGTAATATAGGGACGGTGTTCGACCATTTTTAAGCTGTCATCCGTGGTGAGACTACTACACAAGGTATATAAGAGCATCAAAGCTCTGTACAAAGCATCTACTTGTTGCCAATATAGTATCAAATGTGTGATTACTATTAATGTTATGTGAGTTAATTACTCTCAAATTTCAATAGTAATTATGTATGCTCAAGATTATCAAGTGCCATCAGGTTGTTTATTTTGTAATTATTTTGTAATTATAATTTAATAGCTTTTTTTATGGCGCTAAGATAGTCTTGCTGTTGTGGTTTGCATATGCTAAGTGAGATTGCCGATGCCTAAACCGCGTCCTTTATCATTTCGTCGCTTACTTTTCTCTAAGATTTTGCTACTGTCGGTTCCAGTGTTATTGACGGGGGAATTTGTCGTCTTCAGAAAAGCACGTCATACTCAACTTGAAACCGCGCGTCAAAATTTGACTGAAAGTGCTATTCTCAAAGGCGAAAAAATAGTTGATACGATTGCGAGTCTGAAAACAAATCTACTTACCGCAACTCAAACTACAACTATTCGCTCCGGTGAAGGCGCCGCAGTTCAGCCATTTATTAGTAAGCTTGAAGAAAGTTTGTCTAACATTGAGTGTATTCAATTTAGTGATTTGGAAACAAATCAAGTTATTTCTAGTACCTGCGGAGACGAACCATTAGACGATATTCAGCAAACCAAGCGAACGAGTGAGATTAGAGCTAAAATTGTGACTCCACCGAAGGTTTACATTAAAGCCATCAAAAATTCCGAGCGTGGAACACAAAATAAATTGCAACTTCTTCTCTCGGCGCCTGTGTATGATGACAGTGGTGATATGCGGTATGCACTGACTATTCAATCTGAGTTGCAGCAAAAAGTCCGAAACAAACCAGGACTATTAACTGGTGCAACTGTTGTTATCTCCTCTGATGGAACAATCTTAGCGCATCCTATCGAAGCGCGCGTCGGTACTAATATTGCCCAACATGCTGATGCTGCAAGGTTAAAGAAGATTGTTCAAAATGCTATATCTGGCAAAAAAGACAGTTTACAGTTCTTTTTTGAGAAGCAGGGTGAAGAACTCCTAGCAGGTTACACAGCTATTGATAGCCCTATTTCAACTCCAAGTCAAAAATGGGTTATTTTAGATGTTACTACCTTAGATAATGCTTTATATGGCTTAACAGAACTTAAAATTATTTTAGTTATCTTGACAATGGGTTTAGTTTTTGCATGTTTACTTGCATCACTATATGTCGCGCGCTACCTAGCACGTCCAGTTGAAAAATTATGTGATTATGCGCTGAATATAGATTTTATGCAAAAGCAGCATATTCCGCGTTTTCAAATTCGCGAATTTAACCAACTCTCACAAGCAGTATATCAAATGGTTGAGCGACTTAAAACTTGGGGTGAGGAGCTTGATATTGCTTGGAAGGATGCGAAAACAGCTAACCAAGTCAAAAGTCAATTTTTAGCAACGACTTCTCATGAGTTAAGAAATCCTCTCAATACTATTATTAACTGCGTTAAAATTGTACGCGAAGGTTTGTGTGACAGTAGAGAAGAAGAGCTAGAGTTTCTCAAACGTGCGGACGAAACTGCTATACATTTATTGGAGATAATTAATGATTTACTCGATATTTCTAAAATTGAAGCAGGGAGGCTATCAGTATCTTTAGAAATAATGGACTTACGAGAAATATTAAAAGAAGTAATTAATTTACAATCTGTCAATATTCAGCAAAAGGGTTTGCAGCTAAATATACCAGAGTTGGAAGACTTTATACCAGTAAAAGTAGACGCAATCAAATTAAAACAGGTACTGATAAATATAATTGGTAATGCTACAAAGTTTACAGACGAAGGCAGTATTACAATTACTGTTGATATTGATTCTACTGACCAATTTACAGGTGAAATTACAAATCAATCACAGGTAGTACTCAGTGTTAAGGACACTGGTATTGGTATCGAACCAGACCAGCAGTATAAGCTTTTCCGTCCTTTTGTAATGGTTGAAGGCGCCAATAATCGTAAATTTGGTGGTACAGGATTAGGGCTAGCAATTTCTCGTAACTTAATTGAAATGATGTCAGGTACAATCACTTTAGAAAGTGCAGGTCTAAATCAAGGCACTACTATCAAAGTTACCTTACCATTAATTGATACTAGTATTGTTACAGTTCCGGAAACACCAGTGGCGCCTTCTGACGCACCGAATATAAAGGAGTTAGTTGGGAAAGCTAGGGCGATTACTAGTAATTTATCTCAATAGGGATTCCTTGGGAATTGAGCGATGTCGTTAGGGCAGTTAGAATTTGGACTAGGGAAGTGCCCATAACACCATCAGATATTTGGGGTTCAGTATTAGTTTGAACACATTGAAGGAAATGATTACAAACTTGCTTTAATGGTTCGGCTGGTTCAAGTTCTAGCACTTGTTGGCTTTGGTTGACTGGGATATATAAATTTCCCTTAACTTCAAATTCTCCGTTGATCAAGGTTAACGGCGCCTGTGACATTTCATCAAAAATCAAACTGCCTTTACTACCAACAACACCGAGGCGCCGCTGTTTATCGTTGTTTAGCCAGCATAAATGAATGTAGGCGACAAAACCACTTGGGTAAGTTAACGTTGCCCAAACTAAATCAGCTTTCTCAGACTTTTGTTGCAGCCAAACTATACCTGTTGCTTGGACTTTGACTGGAAATTCTCCTAACCAAGTATTAAAAATAGCGATATCATGAATTGCCAAATCCCAAAGTGCATCAACGTCTTGACGAACTGGACCTAAGTGAGTACGAGTTGCATAACCGTAGCGTAAATCACCAATACTTCCTGATTTAATCACCGAATTACCGCGTTCGACAGCAGGATGGAATAAATAAGTGTGGTCAACCATCAAAATACGCTGTTGAGAATTTGCTAGCTGACACAATTCTTTACATTCGCTTGAGTCAAGAGTCAATGGTTTTTCGGCAAGTACATGCAGGCGCCATTTTAAAGCGTCCGAAATTAAAGAGTAATGAGTCACCGCTGGGGTTGCAATTATTACTGCTTCAAGTTCGTTCATATACTGTAACGTTTCAACACTGGTCGTCAATATAACATTTTTATCTAAGTTATACTGTAGTTTAATTTTTTCTAGACGTTCTGGGTTGGGGTCAACAACTGCTTTCAAATTAGCTTGCGGATGTTCTAACAAATTTCTTAGCCAGTGAACTCCCCAACGTCCAACTCCAACTACCGCAATATTAATTTTATTTATCATAAGTTAATATTTTACGCTTTATAACTAATACATTAGTGCCTTATTATACATAATAATCTACTGCTTGTACCATAGGTGTCCCGCCTGTGCAGTAGTGGTCTGTGTCATTAATTTTGGGTGGTTTGTAGCATAGGCGTCTCGCCTGTGCGTAGGTCAGGCAAGATGCCTAACCTACGGGTTATTTTATATACTACCAAAACTTATGACATGGACTACTACTGGTTTGTGTCATTAAATTTGGGTGGTTAAGAAAAATGAACCACTAAGACACAAAGGACACAAAGGAAGAAAGAAGAGAAGAGAACACACCAAAACTATTGACACGAACCACTACAAGTCACACAAACAACCAGTAACTCATCCGTTATATCCGTTGCCAGTTATGAATTTTTTTGCTGAGAATCTAGTGCAAAAAATGCGACTTTAGCCGCAGCTTGTTCGGCAGCTTTGATCGAACGTCCTTTTCCTTGACCGAGCTTTTGGTCATGCAGCCAAACTTCTGCACTAAAACGGTCTTCGTTATGCTGCGCTCCTTCAATTTCTATAACTCTATACTCAGGCAACACTTTAAATTGCGCTTGCGTCCATTCCTGAAGCGCTGCTTTGTAATTGAGACGCGCGGGGTCTTTACGAATTTGATTTGTAAGTTCTTTAAAGTGAGAGTCAAGCCAAGGCCTAATTAGCTCAAGAGTACTAGTACTTAAATATAAGGCACCGAGAACAGCTTCAAATGCATCAGCAAGACGTGATTCAAGCCCAATTTTATCGGTTGTAGCGCTGCCAGCAACGAGTAAATATAACTCCAAACCGTAAGAGCGCGCGAGTTGAGCGAGAATACGGTCACTGACTAATACCGAACGAATTGCAGCAAAATCACCTACACGGCATTCTGGATAACTTTCCCACAAAACTACAGCCGCTGCCAAACGTACAACTGCATCACCAACAAATTCTAATTGCTCGTAATTTGCTGTTTCTGATACTGTTGGATGAGTCAATGCCATATCTAGCAGATTCCATTTAATTGGCGCATCTACCGATAGACCTAATTTATTCACTAAATTTTCGAGTTGTCGTTGGCGGCGGGGGTAAGCTACAGACATCCAAAATCCAAAATCTAAAATCTAAAATTTTGAGAGAGAGCAGGACATAAGCCGGGTTCTGTTATCTTCCATAAATATACTACGAATAGCATGTCTATATTAGATGGCAGTTATCTATCTGGGACATTTGTTACCAAATGCCTCAAGCGGCTATTACGAAGGGAACTGGTAAAAGACCAACCGTAGCTCCCACTACCTTGCTTCCAACCGGGGTTTACCGAGCCAGCACCTCTCGATGCTGCTGGTGCGCTCTTACCGCACCTTTGCACCCTTACCAAAATAGTGCTGAGTGCTGAGTTATGAGTATTTTTACTCAGCACTCAGGACTTTCTACGAGCGCACTTTCTTGGCGGTATTTTTCTGTGGCACTATCCTCACGCTCGCACGCACTGGGAGTTACCCAGCAAGTTTGGTCTTTCGGAAGCCCGGACTTTCCTCAGACTCTCGATAAAAAGAATCTGCAACCGCCTCGCCTACTCTCTCAATATTTAGTGTAGTCCTTGATTGGGTAACTTCGCAAAATTACCCGTTTTTACTTTTATCTTTTCTTGTTCCAAGGAAGTGCGTAAGTCCAAGGAAGCTTACGGATGACGAAGGGACAATTTACTATACACATCGGTGGCTTGTTGACACCAGGCGCCAAACCAACACGCACCTCCGAGACGCGAAGCACCAGTTGAATTGAAAATTCTAGCGTCGTTTCTTGGTTCATAAATTTCTTGAACAAAATTCGGTTGGCTTTAACCGGATTTTTTTCTAAACCAGCAATATCAACAATAGGTTTCGTCGCAGCATAAGTCCCCTTCTCTTTATCGCGCTCGAAGGAGTTTTCTGCCGTTATTGCCATTGAGAGCGTTTTTTCTGGCGCCACCAAAGAAGGTGTTTGAGGCACTGCTAAGTCGCGCGTGATATCTGGTGATTTACGAATCACACGCATCGATTGTTTACTATGCTTAATTACTATCGAACAATTATCCCAGTCCACATATACAGCAAGATTTTTCGATTTGTTTTCGACAAACATCAATATATCTTTCAAATCCGTCAATTCATACGTTGGACTAAGCTTGAAGGATATCCCCACGTCATCAAATATTTCTTGCTCTTTTAATTGCTGGTCTACTTCTGCTTTTTGAAAAGTAAAATTTATTTTTTCGGCGATAGATTCAATCATTCGATTGAAAGTATAAGCTATACCGATTATATAGAACGTAAGTACTATGATGTTATTGTCTTGCATAAGGTTTAAATTGTAACTCCCACCGAATAACAAAAGATAACTAAGAGAATAATAAGCGTATATTTTTGACTCATTGTCAAGGGTTATCATCTTTCAGAGAGGAGGCATTATCTAGCCAGCCTCGGCGCCAAAATAAAAATAATAGTGTAATAGCGATAGCGCCCATTGATGCAAGACAAAGAGGATAACCCCAGTACCAATTCAATTCAGGCATATTCAGGGGAGATTTTTCGGTATTAAAGTTCATTCCATAAATGCCCGCAATAAAAGTTAAAGGAATAAAAATCGAGGACATCACGGTTAGAAATTTCATGATTTCGTTCATTTTATTACTTACGGCTGACAAATATACGTCCATCAACCCAGAGGAGAGTTCACGGTAGGTTTCAACCATATCTATTACTTGGATCGAATGGTCGTAGCAGTCGCGTAAATAAAGCCGAACTTCATCGCTAATTAACTCACCGCTATCTCGAATTAAACTATTTATGACATCTCGTTGCGGCCATATTGCACGTCTCAATTTTAAAAGTTGGCGCCGAATCTTATAGATTTTTTGCAAAGTTCTTGGAGTTGGTTTGAGTATTACTTCTTGCTCTAAATCTTCGATTTTCTCTCCATATCGCTCTAAAACTGGGAAAAAACCATCAATAATCGAATCTAACAGCGCATAAGCTAAATAATCGGCGCCGTGCTTGCGAATTATACCTCGATTGCATTTGATTCGATGTCGCACTGCCTCAAAACAATCGCGCGTAGGTTCTTCTTGGATAGTTAATAAATAATATTTACCTAAAACGAAGCTAACTTGCTCGCTGTAAAATCCAGAACCCTTGGGTTTCGCCATTACCATTCGAGCAATAATTACAAGCTGGTCTTCATAATCTTCAGTCTTAGGACGCTCTGCCATGTTTACAACATCTTCTAAAACTAGACTATTTAGCTCAAAGACGCGACCTAAATCTTGGATAACCTCATGACTGCCTAATCCTTGTACATCAACCCAGGATACAGATTCGGTGTCTAGAAATTCTCCGCACTGTTGGGGTGTAATGTCTTTCTTATTTATTAAACACGTTTCATTATAATCAACTAAACGAATTTGAGTTTTCACGGCATCATCCTGTATGTTGATTTGCCCTGGTACTTCTCCAGGGTGATGATAAAAGTCCTGTAGGTCATCCTCTTCTTCCTGATTTTGTCTATGAGTTAACTTTCTCAAAGAATTGCGTAAGTTTAGTTTCATGATTCTTTACATTATTGATAAAGCAAGGTTAGCGCGTACAGGAGACTAATTTATCTCACTTTTTTCTTTGAGTATAATTTGTGATGGATGTAGTAAAGATGTATATCAGTAGGATGAGTGGTGTGGAAGGACTGAAGTCCTTACAACGAGCTTATATAAAAAGCAGTTAGTCTTAATGTTAGGACTAACTGCTTTGAAAATTTTAATATTGGTTGGGCTGATTGGAGTCAACCATCGGTAAAGATTATGTTTTGGTTATGTTTTGGAAGGGGCAGATAAATTACATCATGCCCATACCGCCCATACCGCCCATACCGCCCATACCGCCCATGCCACCCATACCACCCATGCCACCCATGCCACCCATGTCTGGCATTGCAGCTTTCTTCTCAGGCTTTTCAACGACTATTGCTTCGGTCGTTAAAACCATACCCGCTATTGAAGAGGCATTTTGCAGTGCGGAGCGTACTACTTTAGCTGGGTCGATAATACCAGCAGCTATTAAGTCTTCAAATTCACCTGTCGCAGCGTTGTAACCGATGTTGAACTCAGAAGAGCGAACGCGCGCTACAATTACCGAGCCTTCCGCACCCGCGTTATCTGCCATTTGACGTAAAGGTGCCTCTAATGAGCGAGCAACGATTTCAGCGCCGATTTTTTCATCATCGTGCAAGTTGTTTTTGATGCTTTCCACCTGCTTCGATAAATGAATTAAGGTTGTACCACCACCAGGAACAATACCTTCTTCAACTGCGGCCTTTGTTGCATTTAATGCATCTTCAATCCGTAATTTCCGGTCTTTTAGTTCGGTCTCTGTAGCGGCGCCGACTTTAATTACAGCAACACCACCAGCTAACTTCGCAATCCGCTCTTGTAACTTTTCTTTATCGTAGTCAGAGTCAGTTTCTTCAAGCTGTCTACGAATTTGCCCAATCCGCTTTTGAACATCATCACTATTTTCACCAGCCGCAACAATAGTGGTGCTTTCTTTGTCAATAGTGATTTTACGAGCAGTACCAAGCATTTCTAAGCTGGCTGTATCCAAGCTCAAACCAATTTCTTCAGAAATCAATTGTCCTTTGGTTAGAACTGCAATATCTTCTAACATCGCTTTGCGACGCTCGCCAAAACCAGGCGCCTTTATCGCACAAACGGATAGTACACCTCTGGCTTTGTTCACAACCAAAGTTGCTAAAGCTTCACCCTCAACATCTTCGGAGATAATTAATAAAGGTTGACCCAAACGCGCGACCTTCTCAAGGACTGGCACTAAATCTTGGATACTGCTGATTTTTTTATCGGTAATCAGGATACGAGCATTTTCATACTCAACCGTCATCCGGTCATTATTTGTAATAAAGTAAGGGGAAATATAACCTCTGTCGATTTGCATCCCCTCAACAACTTCGAGTTCGGTGTTGAGTGACTTTGACTCTTCAACGGTTATTACACCATCTTTTGTTACTCGCTCCATCGCTTGACTCAGCATGGCGCCGAC
>NZ_JBXXZH010000198.1:0-17951 GCF_059640475.1 Calothrix sp. CBUCES-K 9914 | reverse complement strand
CAATACCTCCCTGCTCCCGATGCCAAAAAGTTATGTGTACACGGTAGCCTTAATAAGGGGGGGCTAAGAATGACCCTTTTGTACCCCCTTATTAAGGGAGGCAGGGGGGATTAGAATCTGCGCCAACGCCCCAAAATTAATGACATGAACCACTACTAGGAAAATATACCCACAGTTCCTAGAGGATAAGCTAGATGTAAATATCCTCTAGGAAAAACTATTCTCAGTGTCTCTGTAATATGAAAAAGTAACGAATACAACACCGCTTTACTTTTACTGTTGCCTTCTCCAAAATATAAAATTAGATAAATACTCTTTAACTTTCAAGTTACTATTATAGTTATGCAAAGTATAGAAACTACCTTTAATCTTCGTTTATGGACAGTTGATGAATACCATCGTATGGCTTCTAATGGTATTTTGGACAATTCAGAACGATTAGAACTTCTCGAAGGAAAAATTATTTGGATGAGCGCAAAGGGAACAGCACATAGGTCAGCGGTAGGTAGAGCAGATTACTTATTTAAAGACGCTTTGAAAAATCGCGCGTGGGTATCTATCCAAGACCCAATATCTTTAAGTAATAATTCTGAGCCAGAACCTGATGTAGCTGTAGTTAAAATAGACCCTTTAGATTACGCTGACCATCATCCTACTCCAGAAGAAGTTTATTTGATTATCGAAGTTGCAGATAGTAGTTTAAAATTTGACTGCGATACCAAAGGCAAAGCTTACGCAAAAGCGGGTATTACTGATTACTGGGTTTTAGATGTACTTAACCGTGAATTATATGTATATAGACAACCAACACTAGAAGGTTACAAAAGTAAAACTATTTTGAGTGAAGATAAAACTATTTCACCATTACAATTCCCTGATTTAGTAATTTGTATTGAAGAAATGCTGCCACCTACTAGCTAAAATATACATTTAATATTTATATAATTATGACTATATATACGTTTTTAGACTTATTTGCAGGCGCCGGAGGATTTACAGAAGGAATGTTGTTAGCCAGTCGCAATGAGAGTTGTTTTAAATTAGTTGCAGCAATTGACATACATCCAAACGCGCAATTAACACATAAAAATAGATTTAGCAAGCAATTAGGTATAAATTATTCCTTTCTTGTAGAAGATATTAGCTCAGATAGTTTTGTTCAAAATATTTTAGATTGTATAAATAATCAAATTGGCGAGTCTTGTATTGATGTCATAGTAGGAGGACCACCCTGCCAAGGATTTTCAGTTTTTGGAAAACGCAATGAAGAAGACCCTCGTAATGATTTGTTGTTCAATGTTACGAATCCCTGATAGCACTTCTTGACGTACAGCACCTAATAAAACTACTCGACCATCAGTAATAAAACTATACAACTGGTTGACAACAGGCATTGCCTCTGGAGGATTATTTCGCCGTAAGGCTAATGACCATACAGAAGTATCTACAACTATTTTCATTACTTTTGCCGTTGTTTTTTATAGTTATAGTCTTCGTCGTAATCAATTGTCCCAAACAAATCTATAATCTTTATTTGCTTGCGACGTTGCACGTATTCACGCAAAGCTTGCTCAACTACATCGCGTTCGCTTTGTTGGCTGTCGAAGGTTAGGGCTTCTTTTATTAAAGCCTCATCAATTTGGATATTAATTGCCATAAGTTACTTATTATTACAGCACTCTTAATTTTAACAAAAATAAGGTGGGCAATGTTACCAACTTAAATGGTATGTAATGGTATTAGATCAAAGACTGTCAGGGTCTATACCTAAATCGCGTAATTTCTGTGCTAATTTTGCCGCGCGCTCCTCTGGAGTTAATAAACGCTTCCCTTGTTCGTTATACCAATATACCCATTCGCGCGGAATATCTTGATAAGTTCCCCGTTCTATTCCTATACCTAAACCGACTTCTGGTAGCCAAGCAGGGTTTCCTGATAACAATTGATATTGGTCATTCACTAATTTATACACTTCAAAGCGTGCTTTACGACGGCGCCCAGGATTGTAAACAACGTAATATAAAACACCTAGTGAAGCATACTGGTTTTTTTTGCTGGAATATTCGCCATGATAAGTTTGAGATACTATTTCTAATGCTAAAATAGGCACTTGCTCTTCTTCCCAAATTGCATAACTCAAGCGTAAATTTTCGTCAAAATACCGTTCAACTCCCAAACTGAGAAAGCAATCTGGTACTATTGGGGGTAAATCAGGGTCATAATAAACAGCCATGTCTACCCCAAAAAACCAATCCATCCGTTCTGACCAAGCCATTGCCAAGATTGCTTTTAATAAATGAGGTATTAAATCTTGTAGTTCATTATCCACAGGCGTATCGTCCGAGTCAGGCAGTTCTTCAGTAGAAGGGAAGCAAGATAATGGATTGTACTCTAGCATAATATATTAACTTTTATTTACAATCCAGAATTAGTTAACTCTGTAATTTTAGCAAAAAGTAAGGCGGGCATTGCCCACCCTACAAATTAATTCCTAATTCCTAACTTCTTACGCAAATGCTGCGGTTTGTACGTCGTTGTTTGCAAGTAACTCTTGTAGTTCTTCTGCGTCAACGGTTTCTTTTTCAACCAACATATCTGCTAGTTTGTCAAGAATGTGCTTGTTGTTGAGTAGCACTTCTTTCGCACGTTTGTAAGCAACGTCTACTAATTTACGTACTTCTTCGTCAATGGAAGCAGCGGTTTCTTCTGAGAAGTCACGTTCGGACATGATGTCACGACCCAAGAACATGTTACCTTGCTGGCGCCCTAAAGCAACAGGTCCAAGTTTGTCGCTCATCCCGAAGCGTGTCACCATTTGACGGGCAACGCGCGCAACTTGTTGTAAGTCACCGGAAGCACCTGTTGTTACTTCTTCATCACCAAAGATTAATTCTTCAGCAATACGTCCACCCAAAGCAACAGCCATTTGGTTTTCCAAATAGGAGCGACTGTAAAGTCCACTGTCCATCCGGTCTTCAGAAGGAGTAAACCAAGTCAAACCACCTGCACGACCGCGCGGGATAATGCTGATTTTTTGTACTGGGTCATAGTCGGGCATTAATGCACCAACGAGAGCGTGACCTGCTTCGTGATACGCTACTAACTGCTTGCGACGTTCGCTCATTACACGGTCTTTCTTCTCAGGCCCCGCTAATACACGGTCGATAGCATCGTTAATTTCGTCCATCGAAATTTCGGTGAGGTTGCGACGTGCAGCCAAAATTGCTGCTTCGTTGAGCAAGTTCGATAAGTCAGCACCTGTAAACCCTGGAGAACGACGTGCAATTCTTTCGATATCTACGTCTTTACCTAAAGTTTTACCACGCGCGTGTACTTTGAGAATTTCTACACGTCCAGCATAGTCAGGACGGTCTACTACAACCTGACGGTCGAAACGACCAGGACGTAATAACGCTGCATCTAATACATCAGGACGGTTGGTAGCAGCAATGATAATAATACCTGTGTTACCTTCAAACCCATCCATTTCTGTAAGCAACTGGTTAAGGGTTTGTTCACGTTCGTCGTTACCACCACCTAAACCGGCGCCACGTTGACGACCTACTGCGTCAATTTCATCTATAAATACAATACATGGTGCATTAGCTTTTGCTTGCTCGAACAAGTCACGAACGCGCGAAGCACCTACACCCACAAACATCTCAACAAACTCTGAACCAGAGATGGAGAAGAACGGTACACCAGCTTCACCTGCAACAGCACGCGCTAATAAGGTTTTACCAGTCCCTGGAGGTCCAACTAATAACACACCTTTAGGAATTTTGGCGCCAATAGCAGTAAAGCGGTCGGCGTTTTTGAGGAAGTCAACAACCTCATTCAACTCCAACTTAGCTTGGTCGATACCAGCAACATCACCAAATGTAACTTGGGTTTGTGGCTCCATTTGCACCCGTGCGCGCGACTTACCAAAGTTCATCGCTTGGCTACCTGGACCATTTTGCGCTCGGCGAAGTAAGAAAAACAAACCTACTAGTAGCAATACTGGGAAAAATAAACTGCTAAGTGCCTTCAACCAAAAACCTTCGTCGGTTTGAGGTAAAACGCTAATATCTACGTCTTTCTCAATAAGTCTATTAACTAATCCTTGGTCGTCTTTTACCAAATTAACTAAAACTTGGTTGCCGTTTTGCGCCTTAACGATAGCTTGTGTGCGGTCTGCACTTAGTTTCACTTGTGCGACGTTACCTTTGTCTACTTCAGTCAGGAACTGTTGATAACGCCATGTTTCCCTACTTTGAGGCTGCTTGTCAAAGAACGCTGTACCTAGCGCAATGACTACAATGAACAGAAGTGCGTACAGCCCTGCGCTTCTCCACTTTTTATTATTATTGTTACTATTCACTCTCAGTTAATCCTCCGGTACATGTTTTGCCGTCGCATAGCGCCTCATCAAATGAGAATCGCAGAGCGTTCCTTTCGTCAATGGGTTTAGTTAAGAATTATGTTAACTTATTTTAAGGTATCGCAAAATGCTCTCATATTCATGTAAAAGCAAAAAATTGTAGTTTTGATTCGCTACGTAAAGTCAAACAGGCAGGCACCCAATTGACACCAAACCCTTGAAGATATATTGTAACGAGCGAATTAAGTAGGTGCCTGAGTACATATAGACGGATTACACTACAAAAAAATTTCTTGTGGAACTTCTTGTGGAACCTCTTGTGGACGGGCGTCCTCGCCCGTTACATTCAGAGCCAGGATACCCACCCCACCGTGCTGTAGAGACGCGACTTAATCGCGTCTCTACAAAGGTACGATTTTTATCAATAATGTAAGAATGCTATATATGAAAAAATTGTTGTAAAAGCTTCAAACTGCTATGTTCTATATTATATGTTAGTTTGCCTGTGGGTTGAATAACAGTGTGAATAGGTATAAGTTCTACTACACAATTACTGTAAGCAAGTGTCTTAAAGCTACTAACTAACTCTATATTCCAAGGTTCTTCGCGTACTACCTGATTTTGCTTGATCAAACTAGTTTTTATATACTCCCGCGCGATTCCTGGTAAAATACCCGCATTAATTGGAGGAGTCCACCATTCGTCATCCTTCCATCCCCAAAGATTACCTGTTGTCGTTTCTAACCAGTTTCCTTCGTCGTCTATAAATATAGCTTCTTGAGAATTATGATTTTGAGCAGCCGAAGCTTTTGCTAAGATTGGTGCCAGATAGTTTCCTGTTTTGTGAGTAGGCAGTGAACGGTAATAATCTCTAACTATACTCGCTGTAACTCCATGTTTTTGTTTTTGAGCTAAGTCGGGTGCCAGCATTCTCCCTGTTATCCACTCTTTTCCATCTGGAAACACCGTTATTCGCAGTACAGGAAAATGCTGTTTCAGTAATTCGGCGCCTGAACGTATAGAGTCCCAATTTGGTTGCTTCCAGTTAAAATACTTTAAGGAAGTTTTTATACGCTCTAGATGTGCTTGCCATTGCGTCAAAGGATTATCCAGAGAGTTATATACCCGTAGTGTCGTAAAAACGGTGGCACCGTATAATAACCCTGGATTGTTAATATCTAACTCAATGGTTTGTGAATTGATAAGTTTATTGTTGTACCAAAAAATAGATTTAACTCCTATTTATATGATATGTTACTGCTCAGGTGCCGAATGCCTATAGTTTTAGTGTGTTGGATAAACGAACCGCAAAGGACGCAAAGGACGCAAAGAAAGAATTAAGAAGAAAGAACTCCCCAAAACTATTGACACAGACTACTAATAGTGCAGCGTGGCTAAAAAACTCGTACCAGCTATAAAAAGCGCGCAAAGCTTGTGGGTAATGGTTTCTTTCTTTTGACTTTTGACTTTTGCCTTGTTGCACTAGTCGTTTTGAGGAAGTTTGATTTGATTACCTTGAGGGGTACTAATAACTTGACCACCTAAAGCTTCTATAGCACGAATCGCGCGTTTTTCGGTTTCTTTGTCAACTTGATTTTGTAATACCATTCCCCATGCTGCAATTTGCGCGCGTTTACTGTTGGGGTTGCGGGCGAGGAAATTAGCTGTATTTTGAGAAATACTCGCAGAAAACTTACTATTTTCGTCTGAATGTTTGCTTGCCCAGTCTGCTGCTGACTGAAATGATTTTCTAGCAGCTTGAGAATTACCTAAAAATAATAGCTCATCGATTCCTTTGTATCGCCATACATAGTATGAATCAGGAGGCACCCAAGGAGTAAGCTGTTTTAAACCTCGTTCAGTAATTTTGACCGAACGTTCGGGCATTGCGGCATACATTGATGTACTTGTAGAAAGTCCTAAATATGCGAGTCGAAAACGCGGGTCATGTTTAAGGATTATTTCAAAATACTCAGGACTTAAAGCGTAACCTGTTTTTGCACGAGCTTCATCATCACCAAAGTATTGTAGAAAGCTTAAATACATCCAGTTGGCAAGCAAATTATCGTAGCCAAACGAAGGTATTTTCTGGAGTAACTTTAAACGTGCTTCTTCAACTCTAACATCGCGTTCTAAAGCTTCAGATGACAACCCCTGCTTTTTAGACAGCGTTTTATTCATGCGCGGATACTGGAGCAATGTTACTCCAATAACACATAATAGTGTCGTAAGCGATACTCCGATGATTTGACGAGACAGTGCAAACATTTTGCCAGCAGTAGCTATAAGATGTACGGTAATTACATACTTAGTATTCCCAGAATTGCATAAAAGTTAAACAGGTCAATGAAATATTACTTAAATAAGTGTCGCAATGAAGACCATACTTTGTTCTTTATTTCTACGACTACAGGATTTGGTGACTTGGTTATAGGCACCTTCTGTACTTCGTTATTAGCTGACAGTACACCAATAGTCAATTCGCCATCTGTATAGTAATAGTCACCACCACCATTACGTCCCTGTAAAGTTGCTCCAACACCTGTTACTTGGTACTCATTCTTGATTTGATGTGCTTTTTCAAGATAGCTCATTAATGTATCTCGTTCTTCATCAATATTGGCATCAATACGATGGGTAATTTGTCCAGTATAATGACTCAGTTCTACACTAGTGTCGAATGTTGCAGAACCAAGCCAAACTGGTCTATTATCTGAACTTGTTTCATTCGACTGCCATAAACGCACATGATGACGTTTTTTCGCGGTGTTACCTACAGGCAGTTCAAAAGCCAAATCTTGTTTACGTCCCCACAGATATAAGCTGCTAACAGGAGCAGTTGGATAAGAATTTTTTAAAAGGACGCTTTTTGCAATACCGATACTTGAACGGAGCGTAATGGGGTCGGCAGGATACCACCCAGCAGTTAGTAGTGCATTCACAACTTCTTCCTTGGTGCCAACTAAACCCACGTTAATGGGGTCACCAGAAATACCTTCAGCAGTTTGAGTTGTTTTTGGTGAATGCTCTAATTTAGGGTTATGTTCGTAGTGGCGCCACAAAGCTGGTAAAATCACGTAAGTTCCAACACCGTATATACATACTATAGTAAATACAGTAACAATCGCATTTCGCAGTTGATTATGGCGTTTAGGGAGCGTATCACTTGACATAAGAGTAACAATCTAATTAGTCTTAGATGCCAGATATTATTAATAATTAAACATGAATTTTTTTGTACGTAAAATTGTAATAGCTTCAACCGTAATATTAATTAATCAAACGGGGAGTGCTGTAATTGCTGCAACACCAAGCCAAACATATAACCCAATACCCCTGACACTTGGTAAAGAAATTAAGGATAACTTAACAAAGTCTGATTTTCCGACAGGGGAAGGAGGCTTCGCGCGCGATTATACCATTAACTTACGCGCAGGCGACCAAATTGTTATTGATTTGAAGTCTGACAGCTTTGATGCAATTGTCTCCTTAATCGGCGCCAAGGGTTTAGTTGTTGGTGAAAACGACGATGCAGCAGAAGGAACAACTAATTCGCTGTTGTTCGAGCGCATTGCCAAAGATGGTAATTATATTGTTCGAGTACGTAGCTTTGGTAGTGAGCCTAATGAAGGTGCATTTATACTCAAGGTAACGCGATTACGTGCAGAGTAAGATGTGACTTTGGTGCGTGACGCCACAAGATTATTAGTTTTGCTTGACAATTGTTATAGCGTCACGCACCCTACTCAAAACCTATAACTCATAACTTGAATTGTTGTAGCTTCAGGTAAATTACGGGACAAGAGTGAAATAGTATCGCTGTTACTACGTCTGATGGGTGTACCTTGCATGACGTTAAGAAACTCATCAATTGGAGCAATATCACATTTTGCATCAGCAGCTTGAGTACGAAAGTGTGTAGGAACTACCAATTTCGGATTTAATGCTTGAACTGCTTGCTTTGCTTCGGCCGCGTTATATGCTTTTTGCCCACCACCTACAGGCACAAATAAAATATCTGGGCGCCCAAACAAAACTTTTTGCTCGAACGTCATGGGCGCCGCTGGGGCACCTAAGTGAGTAATTTTAACACCAGCTTGGCTCCAACCCCAGGCAGCATTGATCCCAAACTGTTTTCCACCCCTGCGGTCATGGTCAATACCAACACCCTGGAATTTAATTCCCTTAAAGTCATAAACACCAGGTTCGTAAATTAACTTTGGATTACCCGGTAAACCCTCAACCGCACCTTCATCAAAAAGCTGACTACTTATCAAAACCAAATCAGCTGCGACTTTAGGAGCGCGATACTTAGCAGTACAGCCAAGCGTGCGAAACGGATTGACTAAAATTCTTAGACCCCCGCCAGTAAACAGAAAGCAGGTATGACCCAACCACTGTACTGATAATCCGCCGGACTGTGCGAAAACTTTCGATCCTGCTAAGGTAGTAATCAATGCTGTAGCTAAAGAAGCCCCAGTAAAGCCTATCAACTCTCTTCGTTTCATTGATTTTTATCTCGCCTGTATTTGTGAGAGAAAATTACGTAGCAACTGCTTACCAGAAGTAGTAAGAACACTCTCTGGATGAAACTGGACGCCTTCAATATGAGGATAGTTCCGATGGCGCACACCCATAATCGTGCCATCATCAACCCAAGCTGTAATCTCTAATACTTCGGGACATGTGTCGCGGTCAATAACTAAGCTGTGATAGCGAGTTGCAGTCATCGGGTTTTCAATACCTTTGAAAACACCAACCCCTGTGTGCGACACTTCGGAAGTTTTGCCGTGCATCAGTTCCTTGGCAGCAGTAATCTTACCACCAAATACTTGACCAATACTTTGATGACCCAAGCATACTCCTAAGATGGGCAGTTTCTCACCTAGTTGCTCGATTATTAACTGTGAAATTCCTGCATCTTCTGGGCGCCCTGGACCTGGAGATATGACAATGCCGTCACAAGGAAGCGCGCGAAGTTCTTCGATTGATATTTTATCATTGCGAAAAACCTGAATATCTGCTGCAACCGGGAAGTCTGCCGCAAGCTCTCCTAAATACTGAACTAAATTATATGTAAAACTATCGTAGTTATCGATGACTATCAGCACCGTGACAATAACTCCTGTATTTTATCGCTGCTCCCGCATTTTCTCTGATTTTTGCAGGATTTTAAAGTCATCTCAATACGATATACTTTGCGAATGCGTTTTTACTTTTTACTTTTTACTTTTTACTTTTGCCTTGTTGTACTAGAGTTGTGCCATGACTAGCTTGATTAACGGGGGTAGTAAAAGTATTGCAGCAACGAGTACTGCGACTAAAGCTGAAATTAATACAGCAGCAGCAGCACAGTCTTTGGCTATTTTTGCTAAATCATGATACGTTTGTTTTACAGTTAAGTCAACTAAAGACTCGATAGCTGTATTTACCAACTCTAAAGCTAAAACTAAACCGCTAGTTATGCCAATTACCGCTATTTCTACTGCTTGCAAATGTAAAAACAAGCTAAGGCATAGAGCTAGTGTACCAACAAAAACATGAATACGAAAATTACGCTGTGTCGTAAAAGCGTAACTGACTCCAGCCCAGGCGTATTTAAAGCTTACTAGTAAATTTGAGGCAACCTTCCAAGATAATTGTCGTTCTACGACAACTGGTTCTATGGAGTTGGCTTTGGGTAGTGGTGTTAGTTTTTGCGACATAGACATATAAATAAGTGATTAAGATAGCGAAGTATGTTTTTATCTAATATACGCTTGTTACAACTTAAGCTAGGTAAAGTATGGCACTGGCGCCAATTTATTTAATCAAAATTTAGTACGAATGATACAAAATCTACAGGTAGAGGCAATTATTTAATCAATAATTCATATATTATTAATGAAAATTTTATACATACCTCTATTTCAAAGCGTAGGAGACGCCGAAGCCAGACTTTGTAAGCAGCACGATTTAAGCAAGTAAATATTAACACTAATTTATATCAATAGAAATACCTATTTGTTTCAGCATTACCACTTGCTGTTTTAACATTCTTTCTAGTGTTTCGTCATCCGGATGGTCCCAACCTAATAAATGTAGCAGTCCATGTGCGCTCAACCAAGCTAACTCAGTTGAGAGTGCATGACCCTGTGAAAGTGCCTGTCGATTCGCTGTCTCGACAGAAATAATGATATCGCCCAAGTATAATGGTAAGTCAAAATCGTCTAACACTGGTTGAGGAGAGTCAACCTCCAGTGCTGCAAAAGCCAACACATCCGTTGGCTTATTTTGATGACGATACTGAGAATTCAAAGACTGAATTTCATAGTCAAGAGTCAAGCGCAGCGCTATCTCATAACATAACTGTGAATTGGGCGCCTTTAGAATTTCTTCACCTGGTATATCTTCCAGTGTTTCTAGCCATACCCTAAACCATTCAGCCCAAGTTTCTGAGTCAATTTGAGCATCGTTATAAGTAGCGCGCGTTTCTTCGCTATCATTCAACTCATCAAAACAGTTTTGTACACAAAGTTCAACCAGCACTCTTAACTTACACCCCAAAACAAAGTACTCTTTTTCTCTTAATTAACTTTTCTGATTAACGAGTTAGGTAAGCTAACCCAATCAATACAGCTAATAACCCCACAGTTGTCAGAGCAAAATGCTTGAGAGAAGTAAGACGCTTTTGTACCATGTTTCGCATGGCGAGTTTAACATAACTTGGTTTTGATTCGGTAGAAGAATTACTCATGATGATTTGCTCACAAATCCTTACTAATAATGTAACAGTTTGTTGAGAATATAGGGTGCCAGTTTGCCAACGGGGAAGTAGAAAGTGCTGAGTGCTAAGTGCTGAGTAAGCGAGAAGTTAAAACTCAGCACTCATTACTCAGCACTCAGCACTCATTATGTTTCGACCAATTGATTTTCCTGTCTGAGGTAAGACTGAATAAATGGGTCGAGTTCGCCGTTCATAACATCGGTGATGGCTGTGGTTTCCAAGTTAGTACGTAAATCCTTTACCAGTTGGTAAGGATGGAATACGTAGTTACGAATTTGGTTGCCCCAAGATGCGTCTGCGATATCACCGCGAATTTCTGCAATTTCTTTCGCGCGCTGTTGTTGGGCAATGACTAATAGTTTTGCTTTTAAGCGCGCGAGGGCTTTGTCTTTATTTTGTAGCTGACTGCGTTCTTCGGTACATCGTACAGCAATACCTGTAGGAAGGTGGACGACACGCACGGCAGTTTCCACTTTGTTGACGTTTTGTCCACCTTTGCCACCAGACCTAGATGTAGTGATTTCCAAGTCTTTTTCTGGTATATCTAACTGGACACTACTATCAATTTGTGGCATCACCTCAACTCCAGCGAAACTTGTTTGTCGTTTGCCGTTGGCATTAAAGGGTGATATTCGCACTAAGCGGTGCGTCCCCATTTCCGAACGCAAGTAACCGTAAGCATAACGCCCAGTAATTTCGATTGTTGCAGATTTTATTCCTGCTTCGTCGCCTTCGGATTCTTCGACTAAGTTTACCTTGTAACCGTGGTCTTCACCCCAGCGAGTGTACATTCTCAGTAACATCTGCGCCCAGTCTTGAGCATCTGTACCTCCGGCGCCTGCGTTAATTGATATTACGGCGCCTTCTTTATCGTACATACCGGAAAGTAACTGCTCTAATTCCCAGTTATCAAGTTCGCGGTTGAGTTTGGTGATAGTAGACTCAGCTTCTTTGAGTAACCCTTCGTCAGATTCTAATTCTAAAAGTTCTACAACAGCTTTAGTATCTTCCAAATTACTTTGCCACTGTTGATATTGTGACAGGTGTGCCTTGAGTTCATCAAGCTCCTGCATTGTTTGCTGCGCGTTGGTTTGGTCGTTCCAAAACTCAGGTTGTGCTGAGACTTGTTCTAAGTCTTGAATTTTGGCTGTTAGTGCAGGTAGGTCAAAGATAGTCCTGGGTTTTACCCAGGCGGCGAGACAACGTTTCGATTTCCCTTTTAAGTTCCAATACGTCCATAGGACTCATTTCAATAATTGCATTTATGATTATTACACTTAAATTGCATTGAGTGCTGTAGTTCAATAGTATTGTATATTTACCCATCAATTGAGTAACAATGCGTCGTGCTGGAATGGGCATCCTTGCCCGTCCCTAATTGTAGGGCTTCATCAAAAATTTATGGTAATTTCACTGATTGCTGATGTATTTTATCGCGTTAACGTCGCTGTTATATGAAAAGGATACAAGTATAACAAACACGCGCGCAATGAGAAACACATTAAAATACAGCATCATTGGACTAGTCTCTTGCTTCATATCGGCCACTTCTGTGGTCGCACAAACAACAAACAACTCAGTAATTCCGCGATTTAGCGGCAGTTTCACAACGACTGGTGCCGGTTATCAAGAGCCTTATTTTGGTATTGAGGGGTTTATTCCATTTCAAAACGCTACAAATGGTAACTTAACTTTCTTAGAAGGGCGCCTGTTAGTATCCACCGATGCAACAATGGGAGGCAATATATTACTTGGACATAGATTTAGTGCTTCTAATGATGCAGTATGGGGTGGTTATGTTGCTTATGATATTCGTGATACAGGTAATAAAGTTTTTAACCAAATTGGTTTAGGGTTGGAGCGATTAGGAAAAAATTGGGATATACGTGCGAACGGTTATATACCTGTGGGTGAAAGTAAACAAGTAATTTCTGAGTCTTTTCGCAGCTTGGGATTTACTGGTAATAGTTTGATGTTAGATGTTAACAGGCAGTTTGAAGTTGCGCTAGCTGGGTTTGACGTAGAAGCAGGTGTACCAGTCGCACGTTGGGGTACAGGTGATTTACGTGCGTATGGAGGAATGTACTATTACACTGGGGAAAGTGTCGGCAGTGCATTGGGAGTACGAGGAAGATTAATAGCTAACCCAACTAATAATATGAGTTTGGGTCTGACGTTACAGCATGACTCTATATTTGATACTCGATTAGTATTTAATGCCAATTTTGACTTTGCTGGTAGTTCACGTCGTGTTCTTAGTAATGACGTAAAAACCCGGTTAGCAGAGTCAGTGCAACGTATTCCAACTATAGGAGTTATCGGTAAGATTGAAAACACTCAAGAACCTGCAACCAGTTCCGAAACTCGTCAACCTCTAGAGTTTCGCTACGTAACTCCAGGTACAGGAACAGGTGATGGAACAGTTGAAAACCCAACTGGTAATATTCAAACTGCTTTGAGTGGCGCCAAACCAGAAGATATTGTCTTAGTAGAATTTAGTAACTCTTCTTCTGAGGGATTTAATATTCCTGATGGTGTTAAGGTACTCTCAAATGCACTTCCACGCTTTGTAGAAACGCGCGAACTAGGAAGAGTACAAATACCAAATTCCGGAACTGGGCAATTACCCGTTGTTAACGGGACTGTAACGATGGGGAATAATACTACACTTGAAGGGTTTACAATAACTAACGCTACAGGTAACGCTATTCAAGCATCAGGTGTTAGCAATTTAACTATCACTAATAACCAAATTACTAACCCATCTGGACAGGGTATTAGTCTCAACGGTGTAGGTGGACGCAACATTATTAGCAATAACACAATTCAAAACACAGGTAGTCAAAGTATATTTCTACAAGGGTTTGGAAATAATCAGCAGTCATTCAACGTCGAAAATAACATTATTAATAACAGTCGCGCGCAAGGTATTTTCGCACAAGCGTCAGATACTTCACAGCAGCAAGTTAATCTCAAAGATAATTTAATTACTAACAGCACTGGTACTGGTGTTTTTGTCCAAGCTAATAATAATGCTAGTCAAACTGTAAACATTACAGGTATTGAAGCGCGCGGAACGGTTAAAGATAGTGTGGGTGATGGTGGACAAGGTATATTCGTAACAGCAAACGGTAACTCACAGCAAACTATAAAGATAGAAAACAGCACAGCATCGCTCAATGCGGCACAAGGTATATTTGTATCAGCAAATACTGGCGCCAAGCAAACCTTCACTATAGATAACTCAACAGCGACTCGTAACGCTGGACAAGGTGTGTTTGTGCAAGCAAACGGTAGCTCACAGCAAGAATTTACCATCAATCAAATAACTGCTAGTAATACAGTTAAAGATAGTAACGGTGATGGTGGTCAAGGTATATTTATTGCCGCTAACGGTGGACAACAGAAGTTTACTTTAAATAGCCCAGTAGTTACAGATAACTCATCGCAAGGTTTATTTATTTCCGCAAATGATGGAGCAAAACAAAATGTTACAGTTAATCAACCTACAGTAAATAATAACAGTGGTCAAGGAATTTTTGTGCAAGCAAATAGCTCTACACAAGATTTAGAAATCAAACAAGCTACTGTCAATAATACTACAAGGGATAGTAACGGTGATGGTGGACAAGGTATATTTATTGCAGCTAACGGTGGCGCCAAGCAAAGCTTGAAGTTAGATAACCCAACTGTAACGAATAGTGCAGGACAAGGTATATTTATTGCAGCTAGTGGTAAATTAGATACTCCGCAAACTCAGCAAACAGCTACACTGAATAATCCCAATATTAACGGTAGTCGCGGTCAGGGAGTATTTATCCAATCAAATGACAACGCACGGCAAGACTTTACACTCACCAACGGTAAAATTAATGATACCAAATTAGATAGTAACGGCGAAGGAGGTCAAGGAATATTCGTCCAAGCCAACGGTACACAGCAAAATATTAATATTAACAATACACAAATTAGTAATAGTGCTGGACAAGGAATATTTGTACAAACTAATGGCGCCGCAACTTCCAAAGTTAACATAAATAGTAATACAATAACTAACAGCGCTAGTAATGATATTTTCTTGCAAGCAAATGGCAGCTCTCAAATGACTGCAATTGCTGAATTAAATAACTTAGAGAACCAGTTAATAAATTCACTGAGTGCCGCTAATAACAGTGATAAACTAATGTGTTTAGCATTAAGGAACAATAAAAATACTACTGGTTTCTCGCTTCAGCGTAATAGTGGCGACTTTTTGGTAGTTGACCTAGATAATATAGGCGCCACAACTTTCCAACCCAATAAAAATAGCTTCACAAATGTAACAAATTGCCCGTAGCATAGGCGTCTCGCCTGTGCAGTTGTAAGGTGGGCATGATTAATTGGGGAATATCTTTGTCCATACTGACAGCTTGTTGTTTTAATCTTTCGTATAGTTCAACATCTTCTCCTTGCCATATCATATCAATTCTTCTAACCTGGCGCATTGCAATATGTGTATAATTTTCTGGATAAGCCCAGTAACAAGACAAACAAATTGATTTGTCTTTAATGCTATTCCAATTTTCACAATGCTCACATGACCAAGATTTCGCCCTGTTGGCAGAACCACAAAGCAACATAAAATTTTCAGCGGATAGTTCTGGCTCTCCATCAACCTCAAAGGGAATGCGGTGGTCAATTTGTAATTCGCGCTCTGGAATTTCTTCTAAATAAATAAAGCATTTACAACCATACCTTTTGACCAATTCAGTCTTTAACACTTTCGATAAACTTGTTCTACCATAAAATTTAGAAAACTTCGCCTTGCTAATATCTCCAAATTTATATGCAGCTATATTTCTACCATCGCTTCCTGTTACACGGAAAGTATCTAGAGGAATTCCGTTTTCACGAACATCTCTAGCTGCTCGTGGTGGATGATTATAGCCGTATGTATTTTTCAAGTCTTCAGTTGTTACAAAACCGTGTTGTAATATATGGTCGATAACAGCTTTCGGTCTTTTTGCAGTAACTGACCGACAAAGTTGTATAAAATCGTCAGGTAGCTGCTGTTGACTTTTCATAGCTTTCAAATAAATTTAGCTGTTTAGGCGCCTGGTTAATATAGCTTCGTGATAAGTGACCTGAATTGTGAAGTAAAGCAGGCGATAAGTACAAAGACTCTATTGTGACTTCCTCCCTACCTAATAATGTTGCTTGAGATGACCGCCCAACAACGATTTCTATTTTTGTGAGTTTTAAATGTGAAGGTAAGTCATTACCAAAAGTTTTATTTCCGCGTCTCCCATCGTAGCTAACTGCAAATGGTATGTGTCTACGATTCAAATTTTCAAGCGAATCAACAAAATCGTCAAAGTTTATTCCAGCAAGGTATCTTGAGTCTCTTTCTCCGCAAACTCCTTGGTAAGGAGGGTCAATATAAACAAAATCACTTTGTTTAACTTGGGCTAACACCTCTCTGTAATCTAAGCTCGTAAATACACACTTACTTTTAAGTAGTTTGGAAACACCTTCTATGTTTTTCCTCATTTTATCAGGGTGAGTTCCCTTACGCCGTTTGTCAGGGCTTTGATTAAAAAGTTTTTCAGAGTTGTATCTAACGGCGCCCTTAACACATCGCGCTAGCAAATATAAAAGAATTTTCGGGTCGTTAGTCTGATTAAATTTATACCTTGCTTGATAATAATGCTCTATAGAATCACTATGCTGTTGATTCCAGATTTCTGTATAGGCGCCTGCTATAGTTGACGGTTGTTCTACAATTAACTCTAGCAATTCCACTAGTGGCTTATTTAAATCATTTATCCAAAACTTCTGAGTTAGGAGTTTCCAAGATGCAGCAACACTTATTGCCGCAGTTCCCGCAAATGGTTCTACTAACCTTTCAACTTTTGCTGGAAGAAATTTTAAAATGTCAGGCGCCAAGTTTCTTTTACTACCCTGATATTGTACTGGATGTGGAATCGCCATATAGCACAGAACACATGAACTTAATTCAGATTATCACAGTAAACACACAGCACAGCGACACTGCCACAAAAGTTTCTTCATATCTTAAATTATCACGTTATTTGCTTACCGCGAAATATACGGAAAACACCATATGCTGATATGGCAAACAGCACAAACTTCATTACTTTCTCTATCTGCGACTTTTCCAGTATCCAGGTTCTCGACTGCAATGCATTACTGCTAAAGTAATAATATAGTCTTGCTCAATTGTGTAAAGAATTCCATATGGAAAACGATGTGCCATACCGGAGCCGCACATCTTCATCAATTATAGCGTAGCGTGTAGGTGACTGCTTCGGGATGAAATACATACTTCATGGCTCTAGCAACCGTCTTACAGTAGCAAGAGCTTCTTCTCCTGAAATTGGTTGTACAGAACCAGAGCGAATTTCTAAACGCCGTTTAAGAGCTTCAGTCATCCAAGCTGCTTGGATTGTTGGTTCAGTATCAAATTGCAAGCTTTCAAGTAACTTTTGGGCTAATAACGCCCTGGATGCACTCTTGAGTGCTAGGAGTTCTTCTGTCAGCTGCTCAATTGATTTCATGAAACCTCATGGAGATGTAAGTCCTATTATACAGGATAGCAGTTTCTACTTAAATGCAGTATCTTAGGCGGGACGCCTGTGCTACAAGAATTTCCTACTTCAGATTTTAAGGCGCCATATGCTCCATCACCTGTTATATCTAGGACTTACGCTACTGTCACAATTATTGTTTGGTGCGTGACGCTACAAGTCTTATAACTCCGTTGAAGTTTTTTCGTAGCGTCACACACCCTACGCTTTATATGTGCCAATTTCGTAAGTCCTA
>NZ_JBXXZH010000197.1:0-18122 GCF_059640475.1 Calothrix sp. CBUCES-K 9914 | reverse complement strand
GCTAACCATCTTGACAAATCCGATTTGAGAGGGAATGAAACAGCCCTGCCTTATTAAGGGGGGGTTAGGGGGGGATCAATTAGGCTAATTCCACTTTTGCAAGTAACTTTTCGCCTAACATTCTTTGCCGCCGACGCTTGATTACTATGTTTGCAGCAGCTATTCCAAGCAAGCCAAAGCCAAATAGTGAACCAGGTTCCGGTACTTTTGTTCTGCCTTGGTCAACATTCAATACTTGAACACGACCTTGGAAGAAGTCACCAACGTAAAGCTTGCCATCCCTTAATGATGTACCAGCAGTCCAGTTAAACCGACCTGGCGCCAGGTCAAGAGTTGTACCAAAAGGTGGTTCACCTAGTTGTGGAGGTGCTACAGGATTACCATTAGCATCGCGCGCAACTTCACCATAGGAAGTTAAGAATTTACCGTTTTTGTCGAATACCTGAACGCGACTATTTATTGAGTCAGCCACATAAATATTCTCCTGATCATCTATTTCTAAACCAATTGGCTGATTAAACTGTCCTGACCCAGTACCTTGTTCGCCAAAGCTTAAAAGAGGTTTACCTGTTGGGTCAAGTACTTGAACACGGTTATTAAACTGGTCAGACACATAAAAATTTCCACTAACAGGGGAAATTCTTAGACCTGCTGGCCCTTGAAACTGCCCAGGCGCCGTTCCAGAAGTACCGATGCTGCCAATTAATTGACCATTTGGAGTGTATTTATTGATTTTATCGCCGCTAAAATCACCTATATACACATTGTTGTCTTTGTCAAATGCTACACCAGAAGGTCCAAAGAATGCTCTACCTGGAATTAAACCTCCAAACTCACCGAATGAGTTGATAAAGTTGCCGTTAGGGTCATAGACGTTAACACGGTTGTTAAAAACGTCACCTACGTAGAGATTCCCAGTTGTTGGAGAGAATTCTAAAGCTGATGGTTCGTCGAACTGTCCAACTCCTTTACCACCTTCTCCAACTGCCTTAATCCAAGTACCGTTTTGATCGTATACTTCGACTCGGTTGCCAATGGCTGGGTTAAAGGTGCCGTCTGGATTTAGACCGCGACCGTTACTAACATAAACATTCCCTGTTGATTGTTGTACCGTGATACCTTGGGGCACAAATAGTTCTCCAGGTTCGCCAATTGGAGGTCCGAAACCAGGTTGGCCAATCTGCCCGTCGTAGCTTAATGTCACAGCGGACGCTTGGCTAGTTGCTGCCATAAACATGCATCCAGCACTAGCAATCGTTAGAGACAGATTTTTTACTAATCCCATAGTGAATATTTGGTGAGTGTAAGGTATACTCTTTCTTTGCTTAACTTGGTTCCCGGTCTAGTCTGGGAACTTTTTCATACGAACTGTGTGAGGAGTAAAAATTAAAGTGTCTCTACTTTTGCTAGCAACTCTTCGCCTAGCTCTTCTTGTTGTTTGCGTTTGCGTAATCTGGTTGCCAATGCGCTAAATGCAATTAGTCCCGCGACTGTTGCAGGTTCAGGAACTTTTCTACCTTCACTTTCACCACCTTTGAGGTCAATCTTGACAAGTTGTCCTGTTCCAGCAAGTCGCGCGCGGTTTGCAGTATACAAGTTACCATCAGGCCCAAATTCTAAGCCAGAAGCAGCTTCTAACCCGTTACCACTCCAAATTGTTGAGCGACTACCATCTTTAGCAATTTTGATGATTGAACCACTAATATCACCAGTGACTACACCACCTTGTTGAATTTCTTTCCACTCAGAATTATTGATGTGTTGTAAGACATACATGTTGCCATCTTTGTCGTAGGTCACACCTGTTAGCTGGGTAAAGCCAGTGTCTAGTACTGTACCTGTTGTTTCTTTACCAGCAGGATTTATTCCTGTTGTTGTCAAATTATCGTCAATACTAAAGACGCGCGCTTTTCCTTCTGGATATGGGAAATAAGTATACTCAGAAACTGTTAAACTACCATCTGGAGCAATTGCGATACCTGTAGGTACTGATTGGTTTGATTGTGGCAGACCATTAGCAGCTTCTGTAAAACCAGGGGGTAGGGGGGCTTTGGTGCCATCGGGTTGTAATGTTGGGTCTACTGTACCTTCAGGAAGTTTTGGTAATTGGTCTAGAGTTAATTGTACCGGT
This sequence comes from Calothrix sp. CBUCES-K 9914, assembly GCF_059640475.1. Classification (NCBI taxonomy): domain Bacteria; kingdom Bacillati; phylum Cyanobacteriota; class Cyanophyceae; order Nostocales; family Calotrichaceae; genus Calothrix; species Calothrix sp. CBUCES-K 9914. The sequence continues at coordinate 15,991 of NZ_JBXXZH010000197.1, read as the reverse complement.
TGTTCGGCGAAGGCTTTTACAACCTTAATACCACTACCATCAAGTCCAACTTTAGAAATAGTGTTTGCACCACCATCTACAACGTAAGCATCATCACCCTTAATTGCAAACGCATAAGGGTTAGAAATTATGTCAGTACCGTCAGCATTATTTGCGATTTCATAAGCTCCAAAATCTGCAAGAGTTGTTAACGCTTTAGTGTTTAAATCTAGCTTGTATAATTTTCCAAGGTCAGGCGTTTTTAAAGTAGTGTCGCGCTCTCCCGGATTACCAGCTAAACCCATTAAAAAATAAGCGTTTCCTTTAGAATCAAATTTAAAGTCCGCAGGTCCAGCAGCTTGTTCTCCAGAGGGTACTAATCCTAAAGATGTAAGGTCTGGAAGTATAGTTGTCTTTGTACCATCGGCGCCAATCTTAAGTAAGCTACCAGTTGTACCAGCACATAATGGAATATATTGTGCGCTAGGTGATGGAATACATCTACCGTCTGCACCATCTCCACCTTTGCCACTCGTTGTTAAGTAGATGCTGCCGTCAGAAGCAAAGTCAAAATTTCGGGGGTTATCAAGACCATCAGCAATTACCGACAGTGAAGCTGCTTTTGCTGCTTGTGGTACGGCAAATACTGCTACTGAAAGACCAACAAACGTAAGAGTAATATTTTTGAGTTTCATGTTTTGTAAATTAAATAATTTGGAAAGAGTTGTAGGGTGCGTGAAAGCTATTACAGTCTTCAATGAAATGAAATATTAAACTGCTTTCACGCACCAAAACTTGTAAGGTGCGTGACGCTACTAGTTCATTAGTTTTGCTTCATGATTGTTGTGGCGTCACGCACCCTACGCGGATGACTTGACCTTGACCTGGGCGCCCACCTCGATTTATTAAATAGAAGGCATTATCACCGCCTATCACTAAAGCAGCAGGCGCCTCTAACCCTTCACCACTCAAAATAGTTGTGCGAGTACCATCGGGCGCTATTCTGATTAGTGAGCCTTCTTGTTTTCCTTTCCATCCTGACTGATTCATATGCTGTAAAGCATATAAATTACCCTCAGTATCGAAAGCTAAATCAATTAATTGTGTAAAGCCATCCGCAAAGACTGTTGTTTCTCCGTTAGCGTCTATTCGGTAGATTTTTGCTCCACCTTCTGGAAAAGGAAAACCAGTGAACGTGCTAACGTAATAAGCTTTATCAGTACCTTTAACGATACTTGTTGGAACTGGTGCAATTCTTATCTGTGATGGTCTTGTATCACGATAATCATCAGGTGATGGTGTATGTCCCTTATCAAAATTGTGGGCGCCAAAACCTGGAAAGATTGGATTAGTTAATACTTGAAAAGGAAGTACTGTTTCAAGCTTCAAATTAGTTCCGTCAGTACTTACTCTTAATATATCATTTGCACCAGCATCAACTATAACAAGATTCTGTAAAGTTTCGTCTTCATCGATTAAAAACCCCAAAGGGTTACTAACTAGATCATTATTGTCTGGATTGTAAGTAAGTTCGTAGTTAGCAATGTCAGCAATAGCAGTCCAACAATTTGTATTAAAGTTGACAGTAACTATTTTTCCTAGGTCGGTATTACCTAATACGTGACGAGACTCTGGATTCGCAGCATAGCCAATTAATACATAAGCTAAACCTTGAGAATCAAATTTTATATCGTGAGGACCCGCTGCTCCTGTGCCATCTGGAAATGCTACAGAAGGTAATCCCGTCATTACACGTTTGACTTTATTACTTCCATTATTAATCTCAATTTTTGTAATGGCGCCTGTCGTACCATAATGTAGATTACCTTGACCACTAGCTGATGGTATCGAAGTTCCACTGCCCCCTGTTCCTGCTTCTGTTATATAAAGACTACCATCCGGACTAAAGCAAAGTCCCTTTGGGTTATAAAGATTATCTGCAATTACTGTAAACTGTGTTTTTGTAGCTTCTTGAAGTTTCATATATTAAGTAACGTAACTTATAGATAAAAGTTACAAGGTCGAAACCCTGTAACAAGAGTGTATTCATGAGGATGAGGAATTGTTAGTAATTAACGAGCAACTGTTGCCAATTCTCGTTTTGCAACAGGAATATAACTTTGACCACGGTTAAATGCATCAAAGTTACCAGCTTTGCCTTCAGTTAAACGTTTAATATTCATACTTTCGGCACCAAAGTCCTCAAGTTGAAGTTTGCCGTGAGGTAATTGTTCGCTCCCGTTCCAAAATGTGATACGGTGCAGAATAAAACCAGGCGCCTCTGGGTCACCAAAAGCATAAGATGCTGGTATTAACATGCTAGGACAGCGCTGATAAAAGTTTTGCTCTGGATAAAAGAATTCATGCTCAACTAAATACCATTTGCTAGTAGGTTGAACTCGCAAGGTAACTTTTACTTTCTGGTCATACTCATCTCGATAATTACCTTCAAGCGGGGAAACCTCACCATCAGAACTTAGCAAGTGTGCCCAGTCATTCATATTATTTAGGTCTGACAAATATTCAACCCCAACTTCAATTGGAGCATCTACATAAATAGTGTCAGTATCAATGTAATATTTACCTTTAGCGGCGCCAGTTAGACCTGCTTTACGCTCTAAATTTCCTTTGAGTGAACGACATTCAGAGGTATGTACAGTATGAATTCCCTGCATAATCATCTGAGTTTGTCGTTTTGGGTCAACAAAACTCAACCAGTGAAAGTAAACGCCTTTTTCATCGGTTCCCGGTTCAATGTAATCACTAGGGAAAAGCAGAACAGGGTAAACTTGATAATATTTTTGATATTCAAGTCCACAATGCCATTCAATACCGTAGAAAAATGGGTGCTGTAGTTTTTTAACATGATAGTACAAGAGTTTGTGATACCCAGAAGCTGTCCCCATCCAGGTATTTTCATCAACTTGTTCTGTCATTCGGCTATATAAAGTCCACTCATCCAAATTTTTAAGACCACAAAGATAGTCGAAAGCTGTTTCGGGTGAAGTAGCAATATAAGCCGATGTTGCAAACGTATTTTTTTCCATAACTAATATTTGATAAATTAACATTTGTGGAACAGGCATCCTGCCTGTCCCTTCTATTCCTTATGCAGCGATTGCCTGATAGTTACTCTTTCTCGCCTTCATAATTCTGTCTTCAGCTATGAGCTTAGAAGCATCATTAGTTGTGATACCTCGCTGTTGAGCGCGACTGAATATTTCTAGCAAAGTATCGTAAATATTATTTACTTGTTGAAAAGCTTTTTCTTCGTTGTAGCCAATCATTTCGTTATAAACGTTGATTAAACCACCTGCATTAATTACATAGTCAGGACAATATGTAATATTTTTATCGCTTAACATTTGACCGTGAAGTTTTTCCTGACCTAATTGATTATTTGCGGCACCAGCAATTACTGAAGCGCGCAGTTGTGGTATTGTTTGACTATTCAATATACCACCCATCGCACAAGGTGAGAAAATATCAACGTCTTGAGAGTAAATATCCTCTGGTTCAACTACTGTTGCACCAAACAATTTTTTTACTTCAGTAGCTTTTTCGCAACTTATATCAGTAACATATAACTTGGCGCCGTGTTCATATAAATGCTGACAAACATTTTTACCAACATTTCCCAAACCTTGTACAGCAACTTTTATACCCTGTAAATCTACAGTGTTTAACTGAAATTGTACAGCGGCTCTAATACCTAAAAATACTCCCCAAGCGGTTACAGGAGCAGGACCACCGGATTTTTCCTCTACTCCAACAACATATTTAGTTTCTTTACTGATTGTGCGTACATCATCTGGGGTAAGGTTTATATCTTGCCCAGTGATAAAACGTCCATTCAATTTTTGAATAAAACGTCCATAAGCATGGAGTAAATCATCGGTTTTCTGTTCGGGTTTGGCAATAATTACAGCTTTACCACCACCTGCAGGAATATTAGCACATGCAGCTTTATATGTCATTCCGCGACTGAGACGCAATGCATCATTGAGTGCAGCTTCTTCATTCGGATAAGGAAACAAACGTGTTGCTCCCATTGCTGGACCAAGACTTGTGTCATGAATTGCAATTATTGCTTTAATATCAGGGTCTTTCCCATGACAGAAAAGTACCTGCTCATGACCCATCTCGCTGACGTTTTCAAATAAATTGACCATTGTTAACTGTTATTAAAGGCTACTCACTACTCACTACTCACTTAGATATTCGGAAATGAAACTTGCTCTGTTTTCGTTTTGCTTGGAGTTGCTTTGACTCCTTGTGCTGCTAAACCTTGGTTACGTCCTTTTGAAGGCGCCTTCCGATTTGGATCTATCAATACATCAATGACGAAGGGTTCAGATGTTCTCATCGCGATTTCAATAGCACTTTCTAAATCTGATTCGTTCTCAACACGAACTCCTTCAGCGCCCATACCACGAGCAACCATTACAAAGTCAGTTTCAGGAATTGTTGCATCAGCACCAGTCATACCCAACATTTGCATACCCTGATAACACATGTTATAACGAGCATCGTTGAGAATAATCCAGACAGCAGGAATTCCATACTTGACGGCGGTGTTAATTTCGTTATTCATTAGCATCGAACCGTCCCCGACTATAGCAACTGCTTTTCCTTTACGCGCAAACGCGGCGCCGACAACTCCAGTTGCAACGTGACCCATCGCACCAACACCAGTACTAACGCGGTAACGATTAGCTTCCGGAAATCTTAGATAATGCGTTGACCAGGTGAAAGAATTACCTGACTCTGCCATTACAATCGCATCACTACCTTCAACAATTACTTTCTGTATCGCTTCCATTAACACTTCCGGTCTAACGAGTGGTACTGTCGCTTCTTTTATTTCTTCTTTTTCGGGATTTTGAAGTTCTAATGTCAATGCAGAAGGAAAATACGAAGGCAAGCGTTCATTGATCGCTTTTACAAAAGTTTTGATGTCAGATTGAATTGGGAAGGTTTGAGCATTTGGATAAGCAACTCCAGGCACTTCTGGGTTACAGTCAACGTGAATAAAACCATCAAGAGGAATCATTGCAGGATTCCAAAATGATGTTGGTTCACCCAAGCGAGTCCCTAACACCAAGGTGTGGACAGGAGTTTGTTCTTGCATGTGAGTCATGACTGAACCATGTCCACCCAATCCTGTTACACCAATAAACTGAGGATGGTTTTCAGGGAAAATACCTTTGCCGCGCGGTGAACACATTACAGCGGCGCCAGTACGTTCTGCAAGTTCAAGGATTTCTTTACTCGCGTGACGGGCGCCAAACCCTACCCAAATCGAGAAGGAACCTTGACTAAGCAACTCTAGTGTTTGTGTAATTGCTTCTTCACTCACTGCCATTGAAGCACAATGTGTTCCGAGTTGAGGGATGACAACACTATCAACAGGGCTATTTTGAACTGCTGTAGGAATACTTAAATGGGCTACAAATCCACCTGGTTGTGCTAAACCTAATGCGAGTCGGCGGAAAATTTGCGGCAGTTGAGCAGGTGACTCGATTGTTGTTGCGTAATTAAATAATGTACCAGATGTAAAAATGCCATCGTTAGGCAATGTAGAAGTACTAGTCTCTTGAATTGCCCATCTTCCACGCTGTGGAGCAGAAGTACAAGCCGAAAGTAAAATAACTTTTGCTCCCTCTCCGCGCGCGGCAAATAATCCAGTCAAGGCGTTTGTGATACCTGGACCTGCGGTGGTAAAAGTTACAGTTGGAGAATCTGAGGCAAAATATGCTTCCGCAGCAGCAAATGCGGCGCCTGTTTCGTGGCGATAGTTAAGAACTTGCACTTTGCTATTCGACAGCGCTCCCCACAATGCCGCCATTGCTCCACCTGCTACACCATGCGCGCTCTCGACTCCTAAATTTTCCAGCATCCGTACAACTGCTTCGGCAACGTTGAGCGGTTGTACTGACTGTTCTGGTTGAAAATTACTGATTTCTATCGGCTCAAGAGAACCGCCATCACCTAATGCAAATTTTTGCGGTGCCTCGGTCATCGAGGCTATTGCAGATGTGGTGTTGTTATGGCTCATGTTGTTGATTTCCAGATAATTCCCGTGCTTGCTTACGATTAATTTTTCAAGCTGGACTTACACTTACAGCCATATATCGCGCTGTCGAGCTACTACTTAAAGCTTACAACTCAACATAAAACAGCTTGATTCAAGTTGAGGACAGTTTCTATACCTTCCCTTTCTAAGTGGTAAGGAAGAAATTTAACATTCGTTAAACTTGTTCTCATGGTCATAAGAGTACAAAAGCTTTACTATATACTGCAATGAACTTTCTTTTGATTCGGTTATCAATTTTTTCTCTGTAGCAAGATATGGCGCCAACTATGCTTTTTAATTAGATGTACCTCTATAAAAAACTCACAATCAACTTAATTTTCATGTTATGCGTAAATTGTCGGATGTTTAACAGCAGATTATTTTTATGGTTGTTACTAAGTAATGTGACATCGCATACATCACATGTATATATAATATACGTCTTAAGATAGATGCATTGCTGGAAGCTAGTAAATTCGCTTTTCACGTACTTCTAATGATGGATGACTGGATAAATAACTTTATAGTTAAATCCCCGTAGGAGTAATTAATTAGGAGATAAAAATGAGTTTTATTCTACACAAGTGTTTAAGATTACACTGAAGAAATTAACTAACGAATTTATACCTTTGTATATATGAAACGCTATCCGCGTGACATATGTACATTCAAAAATAGTGAGTTGCGGGTAGTTAGATTCCCGACCAAATTCAATTATTTTATTTGATAAGCATCAAAATGATTTACGTAAAAATTTATTTTTGTATTTGGGTTGCCAATTTAGATTTTAACTATTTCTGAATTTAGTAAACAGATTTATGTTTTTTTCCATAAAGCTTAACTGGGATTTATTTTACATAAATAAATGCCTCATTTTATTATGGGAAAAATTTTGTTTACTATAAAGATAAAGAAAATATAAAATTTATGCACGCAAATAATATTTATATCTTAAGATTATTTATAGTATCCCTTACAGTAATTGAATAATCGGCTAAGTTTTGTATAAAGTAGTTAACAATAAATAAACCTCTTAGTCTGATAACTAGATTTAATCTAGGTTGAAGGCTAAGGAGTTGTAAATCGTCTGTGTCTGCTAACCGTCTCGTGGTGCTTCAACAGTAATGTTTGTATTGGAAAGTAGCGGATTTGCTGATTCTTTATTAAATCGAGCCATTGATGCAGCTTTTTGCGTCAACGAATCAGGGTATTTTCTATATGTTAATAACGCGATGTGTCATCTAACCGGGTATTCGCGTGAGCAACTGATGCAAATGTCTCTGTTTGATGTTGACACTGGAACATTATTAAAGAACTGGGTAGGAGTATGGGAAGAAATTAAGAAAGAACCTTTGACACTAACTTCAAAATTTCGTAATTTTAATAGTCAAACGCTTCCAGTTGAAATATTAATTTCCTATGCTGAAGAAAATGGGGTAAAGTTTGGATGTGGATATTTACGTCATCCAAGGACATTCCCTCAACCAGACAATCATCGCTACGAATTACCAACTGAATTTTCCTCAGATTATAAAAAGACAGAGGCAGACCTTGAAGCATCACTAGCATTGTTACGTTCCACCCTTGAATCTACTGCAAATGGAATACTTGCCGTCAACTTTGAGGGTGAAATTCTTTGCTATAACCAAAAATTCATGGACATGTGGCGCCTGCCCATTACTCAAGTACGTCTCTCGAAAAGTTGTGAACGCGCGAAAGCATTTTTTGAATCTCAGGTCAAAGACCCAGAAATGTTTCTCCGCTGTGTTTGGGATTTGCCACCACACATAGACTCTGAGCGTTACAACTTAATCGAACTTAAAGACGGGAGAATTTTTGCCCATTACTCTGAACCACATCGTTTAAAGGGAGAAATCATCGGTCGAGTTTGGAGTATATGGGATATTACTGAGTCTCAACAAACTGAGCAAGCTTTACGAGTTAACGAAGCTCGCTTTCGGACTCTAGCAGAAACTAATCAAGCAAGCATTTTTTTAATTAGGGGTATACATCTATGTTATGCCAATCCAGCTGCTGAAACCTTAACTGGATATACACTTAGCCAGATGATATCAGAAGTGCAGCTTGATAAACTCTTTAAAAGTAAGCGTTTACGACAAGTCAACAAGGAAAGTGGAGGTGCGAGTGAGTATCAGGAGATGCAAATTGTTACTAAAAGTGGAGTTGAAAGGTGGTTAGCTTGTACTGTCGCATCAGCTAATGGTATTTTTGATTTCAATAATGAGCTTGTACAATTAATCACAGCAATAGATATTACTGACTACAAACAAGCCGAGTCAGAAGTACTTCAAGCGTTAGAGCAAGCAAAACTTTTGAGTGAGTTACGTGAACGGTTTGTTTCAATGCTTTGTCATCAATTTCGTACACCATTGAATGTAGTTTCGTTCTCAGCTGATTTATTAAGGCGACATATTCATCAATGGAACGAAGAAAAGAATCGCTCATATTTAGATTTAATATTAACAGCCGTTGAACAGTTAGGGCATTTGCTCGATGACATTCTTTTGTATGGTAAAGCAGATGCAGCAAAGTTAGAATCTCAACCGCGTCAAATTGAGTTAGATAAATTTTGCCGGGACATTGCTATGCAAGTCCAGCTAGCTGATGGAAATCAAAAGCTCATTGATGTTATTAATCACGAAAACCTTACCAATGTTTATTTAGACCCCAAATTGTTACAACATATTCTAAATAATTTACTTTCAAATGCAGTTAAATATTCGCCAATTGGTAGTACAATTACTTTGAACCTGACTCGAAAAGAGCAGAATATTCTCTTTCAAGTAAATGATACAGGAATTGGGATACCAGCAATTGATCAATCATACGTGTTTGAGCCATTTTATCGAGGTAATAACATTGATAGCATTCCTGGTTCTGGTTTAGGCTTATCAATTGTCAAAACTTTGGTGGAATTACACTGCGGTAAAATTAGTTTTGACAGCAAAGTTGGTGTAGGTACTACATTTGTAGTAACTTTACCTTCTAAATAAATTAACTATTAACGTCCTACATCTTGAAAAACTTCTCACTAACTATGAAACAAATTGCATCCAAAACAGTTCTCGTCATTGAAGATGATAGAGCTACTCGTAACCTTTATCTTGATGGTTTATCTGCTGAAGGATTCAATGTAGTCGGCGCCGAAAACGGTATGATTGGTCTACAAAGAGCGCAAACACATCTGCCTGATGTAATAGTATGCGATATCAAAATGCCGGATATTAACGGTTTCGATGTCTTAACTGCACTTCAGGAGGACTCAGTAACCGCAATTATTCCATTTATTTTTCTCGCAGCTAGTGGCGCCAAAGCTGATATCCGTAAAGGAATGGAGTTAGGAGCAGACGATTATGTTATCAAACCCTCAACTATAGATGAACTGACACGGGCAATTGCAACCCAACTCAGAAAACAAAAACATCTCAAAGAATGGTATACGCGCGAATGTAACCAAATATTGGAAAACGCCGAGCCAAGTAAAAGTACAACTAAGTCTGAGTCAATATTTCCTGCAAACACACAACTCCAAGAAGTTTTTGACTACATCGAAGCAAACTTTCATTTGGGGATCACTTTATGTGATGTTGCCAGTGCTGTCGGATATTCAGCTGCATATCTTACACATCGAGTTGCAAAACAGACTGGAGATACAGTAAACGGTTGGATTGTTCAGCGTCGAATGGCTGCCGCGCGAGATTTATTACAAGAGAGCAAACAAACAATAGAGCAAATTTCTACAGCTTTAGGTTATCAAAACGCCTGTCACTTTTCACGCCAGTTCCGTCAGCACCACGATATTCCACCGCAAACCTGGCGCAAAAAACATCAGTCAATGCGCCGCTTAAGAAATATGTTAATCGGCTAGTCAATAAAAATGCAATTGCGTGCGAGGCGTGAGTTCTCCTAATTCATCACATTTTACATACATTAGTATTTTTTAGTACAGGGGCTAATCTATTAATTCGTCTTAAATCCAATACGAAAACTTGCCCCTGCTATTCATTTAAATTCAGAATACATTTTGTACTGCTGCCCCTTGACTGAATTTCACTCGGTTTTACATAGATAAATACGCGCTAAGTCACCCAGATTATAATATCACTGATTGTACTGATAACAAAATATACTTGTTGCAGTTTGATAACTGGCACATTGGAGAGGCGTAAATCGAATCGAAACTCTAACAAAATTCAATAAACATAGGGTATTCCCTTACTTCTGTATTCTATAAACACTTTCAGCCCAACGAAAGATTTTTAAGTACTACTGAAGCGCGATGTAATTTTTCTGGAATGCGCGACAATGGTGTTGTAGCAAGTAAGTAAGAGGTTGAGGCTAAATCAACAAAGTCATGTTACTACGTTGATTTTGACCAGCCGACTACTAACAAATGCAAATACCAATTGTGAGACAGCGTGGAGGAAAAGACATGAAAACTAAGTTTTTTGCAGCAGTTGCTTTAGTTAGTGCTTTTGCTTTTGTATCACCTGCTGGAGCGCAAGGCAAGACAAGTACAAATAGTGTTAGTGCAAACGCACGTCGTTTAGTACAAACGAGAGAATGTAATGGTTGTGACTTAAGTGGAGCAAATCTTCAAGGTGCCCATTTGATAGGGGCAGATTTGCGGAATGCCAATTTGAAAGGTGCGAATCTCAAAAACGCGAATTTAGAAGGGGCAGATTTAACAGGTGCGAACCTCCAATCGGCTAACCTAACATCAGCATTTATCAACAGCGTTAGCATGAATGATGCAAACCTAACTAACGCCAATCTTACCAATGCTCATTTTGTCAGCGCTGAACTAGATAACGCCATTCTTATCGGTGCAAACTTGACGGGAACCCAACTGTATAATGTCAACGTTGGTGTAGGTGGAGAAAATCCATAAATCGTAGTATAGGTAATATGTGTAGGACAGGCAAGATGCCTATCCTACAAAGGTTTTAATCTCCGGTTATTGAAAGACCTTCAACCCATACTCGTGGGCAAACACCCCCAGGAGTTAACTCTGGTTCTTTCTCTATATATATAATCGAATTCAAAACCGACAGAAAATCACCTGCAACAGTAGCAGATTCGATACTTGTTTTCACGCCTTTATTGACCATCCATCCGTCAAAAGGTAATGAAAATGAACCTTGAAGCGCCTTTACACCCGCATGAAGCGCTTGCAAATCGTCAATCAAAATTACATTCTCAGCAGTTTCCAAGCTATACTCCTTTTCTGCCTGGGCGCCTGCATAGACGTGATAAAAATGTGGACTAACGCTAACTTTAGCGCCTATATTCGCATTTCCCGTAGGTTGAGCATTGAGTCGTTTTGCTGTACCTGCACTATGAAGGAATCCTTTTAAAACTCCATTTTCGATTAAAGAGACTTTACGTGTTGGAGTTCCTTCACCATCAAAAGATTCGGCGCCTACATTTGCTGGGTGTAGTGCATCGTCATAGACGCTAAGTAAAGGTGATGCTATTTGCTTGCCGATATCATCAGGGGTTGAAAGGCTTTGCTTATCGAGAATACTTTGAGCGTTGTATAAGTTAGAGAAGGCGCCTAACAAGCTTAAGAAAGCTTCAGGTGAGAATACAACAGTGTATTTACCAGTTTGAACTTTTTCGTAATTAAGGTGGCTAATTGTTTTGTCGGCAGTCTCTTGAATACAGCCATCCACATCTAAATCTTTGACACCATGACTGATTCTAAACGCACCTCCACTACGAGGTTTTTTACCCTCTTCTTCTGTCTTACTATATAGATACACAGAAGCTAGCGAGTGCGACTCAGTTCTCAGGGCGCCATCACTATTAAGGTAAAATCTATCGACATCACGCTGCGATAAATTATTGTACGGTACACCCTTAATTGCTGGATGCTTCGCCATTAATTCTTTCTCAGCTGAAATCAGGCTTTGAATTAACTCATTAACAGGTGCCTGTTCAACTTTATCAGAAGAATTTTCTACATTTAGAGGTGCAGTTGCTTCTGGACTAAAGTCAGGAACATTTTCCTTGACACCAAAAAAGCTAGCTTCATATGCTGTTTTTAAAGCCAACTCCAAACCTTTGGCATCTACATCAGTAGTACTCGTGACACCAACAGTATCCTGTTCGTTCCAAACGCGAACCGTCACACCAGATAAATTAGAAGCCTTAACTTGTCTTGGTTCACCTTGGTCTACCTGTACACTAGTAGAATCAACACTTGAACCATAAATATCAAACTTCTTAATCCCAAGTTTGCTTGCACTATCTGTAGCCGCAGAAGCGATTTCTTGAATTTTTGCCATATATATTTAGATATTGAATGATTACATAGGTTGGCTTCGCTAAAGCGCAACCCAACACCAAATGATTAACGTCCACCAACAGTTATCGAATCAACCTTGATATGAGGTTGACCCACAGTAGTATAAATACTGCCACTAACAGAACCACAGAAACCAGGCGCCAAAGATAAATCTTGTGAACACATAGAAATCTTGTTCATAATTTCTTTCGCTTCGCCGATCAAAATAGCACCCTTAAGAGGCTTAGTAATCTTACCGTTCTCAATTAAATAAGCTTCATCAACACCAAAATTGAATTGTCCAGTAGCGCCAACGCTACCACCACCCATCTTTTTACAATAAATACCCTTATCAACAGAGGCAAAAACCTCATCAAGAGTGTAATCACCAGTTGCAATATAAGTATTCCGCATTCTACTAGCAGCCGCAAAGGTGAAGTTTTGCCGTCTTCCACTACCAGTACGGGGGTGTCCAGTACGCATCGAACCTGCTCTATCTGCCAAGAAATTCTTCAAAACGCCCTTTTCAATTAACAAAGTGCGTTGTGCAGGCATACCTTCGTCGTCCATGTCAATAGTACCGAAGGCATTTTCTGAACGACCTTCATCCCATGCAGTCAAACTTTCGTGAGCTATCTTCTCGCCTTTTTTGTCTGCGAAGGGAGTTGTTTTACGTTCAATTTGAGTAGTTTCGAGTAAATGTCCACAAGCTTCATGGAAAATTACACCACCAAAGTGGTTCGCCATGATAATTGGGTAAGTACCTGATTCTACATAATCGGCATACAGCATTTTACCAGCCGACTCAGAAATATGTTCCGATGCTTCTTTATAATCCCAAGTCCGTAAAAAGTTGGGGTCACTTGTATTACCCGCGCGTTCCGCAATAGAAGTACGGTTGGCGCCATCTGCACACAACAAATTGAAACCTACCGACTGAGTAAGACGAATATCACGAGCAAATGTACCATCGCTAGCTGCTACCAAAACTTCTTGCCAGTCACGGAAATAAGTCGCGCGGCGAGATTGAATATGGCTAGCAGTTCTTTGAAGTTCTGCTGTTCCATCAAGAAGAACTTCGCCCATTTCGCGTATAGGACTACACAACGGTAGCCAGCCATCTTTACCGCGTTTAGTAGCGTAATCTCGTAAAAGTTCTAAATTAATTTCAGGAATAAAAGCATTAGGAGCAGGCAACTGCAACCCCATAATACCAAGAGCTTTTTCTAACGCAGCTTTCAAACCATTAAAAGAAAGGTCGTTAGTTGTGACATAGCAATCAGCTTTACCAAGAAATACACGTACACCCGCACCAGTAGAAAGGCGAGGAGTAATACTTGTGATAGCATCATCCTCAGCAAGACAACTTATATAGTTAACGCGCTCTAGAAAAAACTCAATAAAATCGGCGCCTGCCGCGCGTCCTAATCCTAGTAGGGTAGATAAAGGCGCCTCCCAAGTATCATCAAATCTTTCCTGCGTCGAGGAATATTCAAGAGTCGGGAGTTGCTTAGAAAGAAGTAAAGTATCCGTAATTAACATAAGTTGCTCTACCAGAGGAGTGGTTTTGTTAAGATTGCTTGCTGTTGTGCTTAGTCTAACAAATCCGTACAACCCTTACAGGCAAGCTCAAAGTAGAAGAAACCGAAATTGGCAAGGAATGATAAACGGATGTAACGGATAGGTGATTTTAAATAATTATCTTGTGGAACGGCTGTCCCCAGCCGTTACTATATAAACAGTGCGGATTAATTACTCCCAACCCCTTCCAAAGGCTTAACATCAGAATTATTTTCAACTCCTACACCAAACCCAGTAAATTGTCTAACAAAAGGAGAACGATAGCCTAACACAATATCATTCTTAGGAACACCAGCCTCCACTAATTGTTGAGCAATCCCCTCTTGAGTACCATCTTGTTGAATCCAAATTTGATTATTTCTAATATCAACATGAATCAAACTTCCATACACTTGAGCTTGATCCCGCCAACCAACAAACATAATCAAATAATGACCGTTAGCCCTATCTGCTATTAATTGAACTTCTGTTCCTTCCCCCCAACCTACATAACTGCTGTTGGTAGTTCTTGACGTACTCGCTGCCCAGTGATGAGCATTTTAACTCCATTAGCAGGCGCCAGTGTGACTCCTCGACGCTGGGGTTTTTCATTTGCAGCAGCTAACTTCATCTTATAACGTGAAAGAATAGTAGCCATAACCAATTTCATTTCAAACATTGCTAATGCATCACCAATGCAACGACGGGCACCACCACCAAAAGGCATAAATTCATACTGTGAATATTGCCGTTCTAAAAAACGCTCTGGTCTAAATTCGTTGGAATTTGGGTATAAATCTTTTCTATGATGTAAAAGATATATACAGCCTCCTACTCGTGTACCTGGTTCTAGTGATTTTCCTAGAAGTTCAACAGGTTCTTGAACTAATCTAGTGAAAGTTAACATTGCTACAGGGTGAATTCGTAAAGTCTCATTACAAAAAGCACTCAAATAGGGTAGCCTGAAAATATCCATTGGGTCAGGAGAGTTACCTAAAGAGTTTATTTCTTGTAATAATTTTTTCTGAACTTCCGGCAAATGGTGACTCCAATACAAACCCCAAGCCATTGCTGTCGCTGTAGTTTCATGTCCAACAAATAGCAAAGTTAGTAATTCATCTCGTAATTCTTCGTCGGTCATTGGGTCGCCATTTTCATCGCGCGCTTGCATTAGTAAAGAAAAAATATCAACTCCTTGAGAATGTTGTTTAGATGACCGACGCTCAGAAATTTCAGCGTAGAGTAAATCATCAATTTGTTGACGCTGACGCAAAAAATTACCCCAAGGACTCCAGGCGCCTAAATCTTGGCGTAGAATTGGATAAAGAAGAAAGCTAGAACTTAAAGGTGAGCTAAAAACATTTAGCATCGTTCTTAGTAGCCGCTTTATTTTTTGGAAACGTTCTCCCTCATATAGTCCAAAAACAGTTTGCAAAATAACTTCCAAAGAAATTTGCTGTGTGACTTGATGGGCAACAAAAGGTGTGTTAAAACTTATTTGGCTTAAAACTTGTTCAGTTATCTTACAAATTGACCTTCCATAAGCTTGCATCCGTTCTCCATGAAACGGAGGTATCAAAAGTTGGCGCCGTCGCTTGTGAGATTCACCATTTAGCATTATGATTGAAGAATTACCAAGTAAAGGCTCTAAAATCCTGTTATCTTCACCCGTAGCTATAAACTTCTTTCTATCGTTAGTCAAAATTTCTTGAATAGCCTGGGGATGGTTAACAAATACTATAGTCCCCCCAAAACCAATAATCTGACCAATAAAAATATCAGGATACTGCTTGACAGCGCTTTCCATATATCCTATTGGGTCAACAAGCCATTGCAACTTCTGGAGAAAGAAAGGTTTGTTCAGCTTATTAGGTAATGACATATTATTGCCTCACTAGATTTGCTCATAGTCAGCACAAAGGTGCTAATAACATTAATATATTATCTATAAACTTCTTGTGGAATGGTCATCCTTGCCCGTTTCATACGCATAGGGTTGAAAACTAGTGCAGGCTGGCAAAAATAACTTACCAGCTTCCACATTAAAATAACACCGTGGTAAATAC
>NZ_JBXXZH010000196.1:0-18147 GCF_059640475.1 Calothrix sp. CBUCES-K 9914 | reverse complement strand
GAGTGACGCCAAAGATATGGCGTTCCCTCGTCTCAATGCTGTTGCATTTTGGATGATTCCTATAGGCCGTTTACTACTAGTTAGTAGTTTAGTTGTGGGAGATGCACCAGATGCAGGCTGGACTTCATATCCACCACTGTCACTAGTTACAGGACAGGTGGGTGAGGGAATATGGATTATGAGCTTGTTAATATTGGGAACGTCATCAATTTTGGGGGCGATTAATTTCCTTGTAACGCTGCTCAAAATGCGTATACCGGGAATGGGGTTCCACCAAATGCCGTTATTTTGCTGGGCAATGCTCGCAACTTCGGCGTTAGTACTTGTATCCACCCCAGTATTAGCAGCAGGTTTGATTTTATTGTCGTTTGACTTATTTGCCGGAACGACATTTTTTAACCCAACGGGTGGTGGCGACCCAGTAGTTTACCAGCACATGTTTTGGTTCTACTCTCACCCAGCCGTATACATCATGATTTTGCCCTTCTTTGGGGGCATCTCGGAAATTATCCCTACCCACTCTCGGAAACCAATCTTTGGTTACAAAGCTATTGCCTATTCAAGTTTGGCTATTAGCTTCCTTGGACTAATCGTTTGGGCACACCACATGTTTACCAGTGGTATCCCAGGTTGGTTGCGGATGTTTTTCATGATTACGACCATGATTATCGCTGTACCTACTGGTATTAAAATATTTAGCTGGTTGGCGACAATGTGGGGCGGTAAAATTCAACTCAACACTCCAATGCTTTTTGCAATGGGGTTTGTTGGCACGTTCGTAATTGGTGGTATCAGTGGTGTAATGCTCGCTGCTGTGCCTTTTGATATTCACGTACACGATACATACTTTGTTGTTGCCCACCTTCACTACGTGTTATTTGGTGGTAGTGTTCTCGGTATTTTCGCAGGAATTTATCACTGGTTCCCGAAAATGACCGGGCGGATGTTCAACGAATTTTGGGGTAAAGTTCACTTTGCTTTAACTATTATTGGTTTGAACATGACCTTCTTACCCATGCACAAACTTGGTTTGATGGGTATGAACCGTCGTATTGCTCAGTACGACCCCAAATTTACATCGATAAACGAAATTTGTACCTACGGTTCTTACCTTCTTGCTATTTCAACCTTGCCCTTCATCATTAATATGGTTTGGAGTTGGTTGTATGGCGAAAAGGCAGGTGATAATCCTTGGAGAAGTCTCACTTTAGAGTGGATGACAACTTCGCCACCAGCAATTGAGAATTTTGAAGGAATTCCTGTATTAGCAACTGGACCCTACGATTACGGTTTAGAAAATGCCAAGTACGGCGTACCAATGCAAACTGATAACCCATTAACATCGGCAGCTACTAACTCTGTGTTACGTTCAGACCCTGACGAACCATATCCGTCAATAGCAGCAAAAACAGAAGAACGATAAAAAGTAGGGTGCGTAACGCCATAACAATCGTAAAATCAAACGAATTAACTGGTGGCGTTACGCACTTCATGAGTTAGAAGTTAGGAATAATCTCAACTTCTAACTTACAACTTTCTTCAACTCCGCGCCTCGTAAGGTGCGTGACGCTACTAGATTATTCGTTTTATTTTGTGAATTGTTATAGCGTCACGCACCCTACCTGTTTGTTGTCCTTTAAATAATAAATCTTCATGCAAAGTCAAATTGTTGACCCAGCAAAAACAGAGTTAAATCATCACCATACAGCAACTGCCGAAGC
Source organism: Calothrix sp. CBUCES-K 9914 (assembly GCF_059640475.1). Lineage (NCBI taxonomy): Bacteria > Bacillati > Cyanobacteriota > Cyanophyceae > Nostocales > Calotrichaceae > Calothrix > Calothrix sp. CBUCES-K 9914. The sequence goes on along the minus strand of NZ_JBXXZH010000196.1, from coordinate 16,426 downwards.
ACATCACGAAGAACACCCAGACCACCGGATGTTTGGGCTTGTTTTCTTCCTAGTTGCTGAAGGTATGATTTTCATGGGTTTGTTCGGCGCCTATCTCGCTTTTAGGTCTGTACTACCAGTTTTCCCACCTGAAGGAACTCCAGAACTTGAGTTACTGCTACCTAGTGTTAACACCGTTAACCTGATAGCTAGTAGCTTCGTTATCCATAATGCTGACTCCGCAATTAAAAAGAACGATGTGCGCGGAATGCAGTTGTGGTTTGGTATTACCGCGCTTATGGGAATCATATTCTTGTTCGGTCAAGTATATGAATATACCCACCTTGAATTTGGTTTAACAACGAACTTATTTGCCAGCGCGTTTTATGTGTTAACTGGGTTTCACGGTTTACACGTAACGATTGGTGTAATCGCAATTCTCGCTGTATTATGGCGTTCTCGCAAAGCAGGTCATTACAGTGACCAACACCATTTTGGTATCGAAGCGGCTGAGTTATATTGGCACTTCGTTGACGTAATTTGGATTATATTGTTCGGCTTGCTGTACATTCTTTAATTTACAAATAAAACACGTAGAGACGTGATTAATCACGTCTCTACATACGGCATTTAAACTAGTAATTGATACTTTTCTTGTGCGAGACGATATAGCGGGCGCCAAACTAATCTATTAGTTAGAACAACTAAAATAGACATGACAGCAGTTGCAGCTAGTAAAAGAGGATATTTACCAGTTGCTGAAGCTTGAGAAATAAGTGAACCTAAACCGGGAGTGGTAATAGTGTGTCCTTGAAACTGTACATACTCGCTAACAATGCTCGCATTCCAGGCCCCACCAACTGCTGTAATAATGCCTGTAACTAAATATGGGAAGATACCAGGTAGTATTACAGTTCGCCAACGTTGAATAGTTTTAAGTTTGTAAACAGTAGCAGCTTCAAATAGTTCTGAAGGAATAGCTTGGGCACCAGCGATAACATTGAATAAGATGTACCACATTGTCCCCAGCATCATTAAAGCTACCGAACCAATCTTTAATCCACCACCAATACGAATTAGAAATAAAAGCAACACAGGAAACAAAGCTGTTGCAGGTACAGAAGCTGCTATTTGAACTATTGGTTGTAGTAGTTGCGCTAGTTTTGGGTTACGACCAATTGTTACTCCGACTGGTATTGTCCATAACAGTGATAGCACTAAAGCTGTAAACACTCGAATCGATGTCCAGATGGCGCCAACTATAACAGATTGCCAATCAGAAAAATTTAGTAACCGCAACATTAAGAAAGCTTCCCAAGTTCCCCACAGCACGATAAAACTTAGTCCACTAACAAATAACCAATTAATCCATTGACTTACAGGAGAATTATAAGTAGGTGTAGGTTCTTTTGATGGTTGATTGCGTGAAGGACGCGATAAAGTCCTGGTTAAAGGTTGCCAAATTCTTTCGGTAATTATTCTCAAAGTTGGCGACCTTCTGATAAAATCTAAAACAGCGGAAGTCGGTACATTTTCTGACTCAACTGTTTCGTATTTAAATTTTTCTGCCCAAGTAATTAGTGGGCGCCAAATAAAATAGTCTGTAGCGATAATCACTGCAATCAGAATTATTAAACCCCAAGTTAAGGCGACAAAATTACCTTTGTCTGCTGCTGCACCTAAATAGGCGCCTAAACCAGGAAGCCGAAAGTTTTTATCTCCTAGCGTTAAAGATTCAATCGCAATTAGAAAAAACCAACCACCAGCAACTGACATTACACTATTCCATACCAAACCAATGGCGCCACTTGGTAATTCTAAAGTCCAAAATCGCTGCCAACCACTTAAACCATAAACGCGCGCAGCTTCTTTTAACTCACTAGGTATACCTTGCAAAGACTGGTAAAAACTGAACACCATGTTCCAAGCCATACCAGTGAAAATCATCAAAATTGCCGCCAACTCTATACCAATACGCTGACCTGGGAACAAAGCAATTAAAGCTAACACAACTCCAGGGGCAATAGACAATACAGGAATTGATTGCAATACATCTAAAAGGGGTATTAAAATCTTAGCTGCCGATTTATAACGGTAAGCACTATAAGCATAAACTAAAGTAAAAATCAGCGAACAAAAATAAGCAGTCACCATCCTAATCAAGGTTTGGAGTGTGTAAGAAGGTAAAACGCTTAAACTTGTATTAACTTGAAACGTTGGATTGTAGGCGCCAGTAAAATTAGTAGCTGTGCGAACAATGGCAAAAATTAAAGTGATTATTGCGAAAACCAATAATGCATCTTGCCAAGTCCAATTCAACCTACGCAAAGCTTGGTTTGCAGGAGTTAAAGGTCTAGTCATAAGGAATAAAGGTAGGGTGCGTGACACTAAAACAATTTTTAAACGGAGCAATAATCAGGTGGTGTCACGCACCTGATTTATTTACTGATTTATTTACTGATTTATTTACAATAAGAATTAATCAGCATCAACAACACTTTCTAAGAAAATTTCACCCGCAGGCTCATCGTAGCTATAAATTTCTGCATAGCGTCCCCAGTCAATAGCTGTTTTTAACTGTCTTTGTGCTTCTTCTGGACTAAAATGAGCCTCCAAAATGTCTAATATCAACTCTTCTGGAACCCTTTGATTGCGCTTCGCTTGCAGTAAATTACTTATTTGCTGCACTAAAAAAAGATTTGTTAAAAGTTGATTACGAACAATTGCTTTGCGTTCATCAATATCACTAGTAATAAATTGTTCGCCAACTGGTGTTAAATTAATATCCCCTTCTCGAAGGTTTACTAATTTCATTAACTGTGCTGCTTCAACAATTGGTAAAATTTCATCGACTTCTAACTGCAATTCTTGACCGAGACGATATAAATCTCCTTGTCGGTCTTCTAACAATTCCAAAAACCCTGCTATTGAACCAATACGAACTGCTGGTAACGGTGGATATTTACGAGGTTGAGTTTCTGTAGTTTGAGGCGCCGCAGCAGTTTGAGATACGTTTTCTAATTCAGGATTTGTAATAATTTTATAAACTTGGTCAACCAAAGCTTGGAAACTTGGGCTTTTTCGATCACGATAGTGAGGTAAAGTAACAGTCAAGTCCGCACGAATTCGTCCAGGGTTTCTACCTAGTACTATAATTCTATCAGCTAATATTACCGCTTCTTCAATACCGTGAGTGACAATTAAAACTGATTTTGTAGGAATACGCTTCTCTAACCACAAGTCGAGTAATTCAAACCGCAAGTTTTCTGCTGTCAATACATCTAATGCAGAAAATGGTTCATCCATACATAGCAACTCTGGTTCAACAGCTAATGCTCTGGCAAAACCGACACGTTGACGCATCCCACCCGAAAGTTCTTTAGGGTAAGCATTTTCAAAGCCGTCCAAACCAATAACGTCAATCATTTGTAAAGCTTTGTCACGACGTTCGTCTGCAATTACTCCCTTGGCTTTCAAACCTAGTTCTACGTTTTCTAGTACAGTTAACCAAGGATATAAAGCAAAGCTTTGAAAAACAATCGCCACTCCCGGATTTAAGCCGACTAATGGACGATTATGGTATAAAACTTTTCCTTGAGTGGGTGCAATTAATCCAGCGACAATCCGCATTAAAGTAGATTTGCCGGAACCACTGGGACCGAGTAATGCAACAATTTCCCCAGGTTTTAGTTCTAGGGAAATGTTTTCTAAAATCGTGATTTCTTGACCGTTCGGCTGTTGATAAGATTTCTTAATTGATTCTAAAGAAATTAAATTCTTGCTTCCCACTTTTACAACCATAAACTTACCCCCCTGGTTCCCCTAATTCTGATGTATCCAGCTTAGTTCAGTTTTGTCTATCCAATCAACTGAAAATATACGGTTAAGATTTTATCTCAATGGTTTGATTAATTTACTTACTGTGCTTGGTTGATTATAAGGGTAATTTGCAATCTGACTTGGAATTATCTTAGTACAAATTAATATTTTGATTTTCTTAACCTTTTGTTAACTATAGCAGATCTATTTTGGTTTGTGAAGCTGACTTTGAATGATTGAACCACACTCGTTACTGCAACGGAATGTGTTACGCAGTATTATATATTTATTTTTGGAAAGCATTTGCTCCCTTATGATGAAAAGGTTCGTTATATTAAGCTTTTGCCTAGTTATTGGGCTATTGGTGTGGAGTGGTGAGGCTCTTGCTTCTGAGTTAGCGCAACGACTAGCCCATTTTCCGCAGTGGGAAAGACTAACTTCAACAAAGAGTGCAGATGGAGATTTAATATACCCTGCTTGGATGGAGGGTGAATGGGTTGTAAAAAGTACGCTTGTTGATTTAGCTGCACCACTGGCACCGGATATAATTACACCAGGTTTTGAAGGTAATAAGCAGTATCTAAATCAACCAGTTAGTTTTAAAGTAAAGTTTGTACCAGAGAAAGTTTTTTTATCAGGGTCTAAGCTTATCCCTCGTACAATAAATAAATCTTCTAATATTGTTGCAGATAGAGCATATAACGGGTTGAGTTTATCGCGCGCATATTTAGGAGAAGACGCAGTAGTATCCGTCAAAGTTGACCCAGAGTCACCTAACCGTCAAATTACCACACTCAAAAATGATTTACAGCTAGTTTCAATAGTCACCGCGCGGGCAACAGAAACCATACCCGATAAGTATATTACAGCCGAAGTATTCCAGCAATTATTCAAAGGTGGCAAAAATCCTTACTTTAATATAGTGGAGTCTACTACCGCGTATCAGCAACGACCTACCTCATACCCAGCTATAGTAGCCGACCAAGTTACAGCAGTCTATCTATCTCCCCAAGACCCTAATTACTTTCAAGCAGGAAGGCGCCCAGTTGCACTATATAGATATAAATTAGAATTTAGTCCCACACCATAAACTTGTTTTAGTGTCGGGAGGAATTGCAGTTTAATTACTTGCATCATCCTGAATTGATTCTTAACTTTTTAAATACGATAATGATGTAAAGGATTAATTTTATGGATAAAGGAAAGAAAGAACGTTTAGAAGCTAAAGGCTGGAAAGTAGGTGATGTTGTAGATTTTTTAGAACTTACACCAGAAGAAACTGCTTTAATCGAAATCAAATTAGCTCTCAGTCGCCGCTTGAAACTACGGCGCCAACAATTAATGACACAAGTAGAACTCGCAGACAAAATTAAGTAAGCGCCAACAGGAGTGTAGCTAGATGCGCTTGTCGGTGCGTGACGCTACAAGTCCTATAACTACGTTGAAGTTTTTTTCGTAGCGTCACGCACCCTACGATTTTTATGTGCCACTTGCTCCCGTCCTAATTTAGTTAAATAGTGAAGAATAATGAACCAAAAATGCATAATTATTTATGAAGAAAAGCCTGATAGTGCATTTATAGAAGCTATTAAACAGGGAATTAATGAGTTTAACCAGGAACAAGCTGGAGACTACAATTATAAAAAGCTTTGTCTTTCACTACGAGATGCAGAGCAAAAAATAGTCGGTGGATTGCTTGGTAAGACATACTGGGAATGGTTCTATATTGAGTTTTTTTGGATTGGTGAACCATACCGTAAAGAAGGGTATGGGAGTACTATTTTGCAGATGGCTGAAGATGAAGCTCGCGGTAGAGGTGTTAAACAAGTGTTTGTAGATACTTTTAGTTTTCAGGCGCCTGACTTCTATCAAAAACAGGGTTATCAAGTATTTGCCGAATTACCAAATTTTCCACCAGGTCATCGCCGCTACTACTTGACCAAAAATCTTTGACTCTTCTTTGACTCTTGTGGAATGGGCATCCTGCCCGTCCCATTTATATTTTATAAGCATATTGAATTGTGTTGGCTTCGCTACCGCGTAAGCCAACCTACGGTTACAATAATTTATACTGAAAAACTTGCCACTGCGGATGAGGGGTGTCATAATGTAGGGGTCAAGTGCAGTAAGGGTATAAGCAACTAGGGGTGGCACCCCTTAAAGACAGGTTAAAGAGGCGAAAAAATGCTGCATAGCGCCTTAATTTATAAATGATACCGTGATATACACTGAACTTCAATGGTGCATAGGAGTGAATTTCAGTGTATTCACGTATTCACATTAGTTTTATAACTGCTCATAATATCAACAACATCAACTCGGTGAAAGCCGATGTTTGAATTCCTCCCTGACAAGTCGAAAAGCCTATCTGAATATGGGCAAAAGCGTGTGTTAGAGAGAAAAAGTTGACGAGTAAAGCTCAGGAAATTAAAGGTAAAAAATAGTAAATTTCCTTACCTATATTTTTTTGGCTATCTCGTACAAGACTTTTTCTTGACCTTACCTTTTGCCCTTTATTTAAATTCGACACTATCTACAATACCCTCCAGAAAGTAAGGTTTAAGCAATAGTAGCAGTAGTAGTACTAGAACGGGATTAGATTTTAGAAAGGATTAAAACTATGCAAAATAATGAATTTAATGCTTCGGGCAATGGAAGCGTGAATGGTAATGGAAACGGTAATGGTAAGTCGAAACAGGCGCCACCATCTTCTAACTCGAATAATATGCCTTCTTTGAGTATGGGTGGGTCGCGTTCTAGAAATGAAATGACTTCTGTAGAGATGAATGCTGACTCAGAAGATGCAATGCAAAAGGTACTTGTAGAGTTACGAGTTTCAAGAACACAAGGTGTACTTGGTGTATCTGAGAGTGTTGGCGCCAGTATTGATAGTTTTCGACGCGATACCGCATACGAACCAGTTCCAGTTGCTCCCGGAAGCAACATTGCCGCAAGTATTATGGCTGCTAACGAAGAGACTTACATCATTCGTGGTGAAGTCGAAGAACGTAGAATCGCTGAACTTGAAGCTCAACCAAGTGTTGTCAAGGTTTATAAAGATACACCTATCGCTCCCTTCAATCAATCGGTTTTGGAAAAGACTACCTACGATTTAGTCAAACCGATGGATGGTCAAGGTAGTTGTCCTGTTGGCACTTGCGACTGTTCACCAACGACACCAAAAGGCACAATTGCAGATGTTGCTAAGTATTTTGGTGTAGACCAAATTTGGGCTGCTGGATTTAAAGGTCAAGGTATTGTAGTTGGTGTTGTTGATGGTGGTATTACTGCAGAAGGGCGCCCAGTTGAACCATCTGAAGGAATTCGCCGCATTCCCCACGTAATTGGTGGACCTGATACTAATTGGGGAACCAAAGCGCGTTCGTGGGGAGAACACGGCAATATGTGCGCGACTGATATTCTTGGTATGGCGCCTGAAGCTAAGTTGTATGACTGTCGTATTGCTGATGGTGATGCAATATCAAACGCATTGAGAGTCTTTCAATGGGCAATCAACCAGCATCGTACTGATGGTACACCGCAAATTCTTTCTAATAGCTGGGGTATATATCAGAAAAGCTGGGATGAATTTTACGCGACCAACCCAGACCACCCTTTCACTCGTAAAGTAGTGGAAGCAATCAACGAAGGTATAGTAATATTCTTTGCAGCCGGTAACTGTGGCGGAACTTGTCCAGCAGACCGTTGCGGTGGTGATACTGGTTCTGGTAAAAGTATCTGGGGTGCCAATGGACATCCACTAGTAATGACAGTCGGCGCCGTTAACAAAGACGAACAGTTCGTTGGTTACAGCAGTCAAGGTCCAGCAGCACTCGACCCCAACAAACCTGATTTCTGTTCAGTTACTCACTTCCGGGGTTACTTTGGTAGTGATAATGGGACTTCAGCAGCTTGTCCAATTGCTGCTGGTGTGGCAGCATTATTCACACAAGCAAAACCTGGTATTTCCCAAGAGGAAATAAAAAACCTCTTCAAGCAGACAGCTAAGAATATTGGTGAGCCTGGTTTTGATCAAAATACTGGCGCCGGCATAATTCAACCCAAAGTCGCTTTTGATAAATTAAATTTACAATTACCTCGTTGGAGCGAGTGGGAAAGCTTGGGTGGAAATGCCTTCTCGGCACCTGCTGCTGTGGCAAGTGGCGAAAAACGTCTGAATATCTTTGCTATTGGTGGTGATAGTGCTGTATACGAAAAAATATGGAATGGCACTACATGGAGTGAATGGGAAAGTCTCAGTGGGTTTAGCTTATCGGCGCCTGCTGCAACATCATTTCCACCCAATCGCATTGATACATTCATCATTGGTCAAAAACGCCAAGTGCAACGTTTATCTTGTTGCAATGCAGATTGGGGCGCCTGTGAATGGGAAAACATTGGTGGTTTTTGTAAGCAAGGTGTTGCAGTCTCAACTTGGGGTACACGTCAGGATATCTTTACTGTTGGTGCAGATAACGCTGTTTACCAAATGACTTGGAATGGTAACGGTTGGAGTAACTGGACAAGTTTGGGTGGGTTTGCATTATCGGCACCTACAGCAGTATCTTGGGGCGAAAATAGAATTGACTTATTTGTACGCAGTGGCGACCATGCTATCTATCATAAATACTGGAATGGTCAAGTTTGGAGTGATTGGGTGTCTCTAGGTGGTTTATGGTTGTATGCACCTGCCGTCACTTCATGGGGCGAAAACCGTTTAGATGTATTCACAGTTGGTACAGATAATGCAGTGTACCGTAAATACTCAGATGGTGCTACTTGGAGTTCCTGGGAAAATATCGGTGGTACAGCAATAGGGGCGCCTGCTGTAACTTCACAAGGAAAAAATAAACTCGATGTATTTGTAGTCGGTGGCAATAACGCTGTCTACAAAAAATCACTCAGTTAACAATCTCCACATGCTCCAATACCTTGACTAAAGTTTATACATGATTGATAAACGCGACACTCTAAGAATGTCGCGCTTTTTTTGCAGCATAGAAAAAATCTAAAATCCAACACCGTATGACGCTATAAAATCTGTCACATAGGTTCTTTTGGTAATTCAGTTTTTCATAGTATTTTAATACTATATAAAACTTGTCAGGTGTATCATGCTGCGGAATCATATTTTTCAGCCAATTATCATAATAGATATTAAAATAGTACAAAAGTCTCAAATCAACTGGGCGGCGCCATGACTACATATATTGCAACTTCCCAACCAGCAAACGAAGTCAGTCAAGTATTTTATCCCAACGGTGATGGAGAGCCAGTGGCAGAATCATACGACCATTTGTATGCCATATTAACGACGTTAGAAGTTTTGAGACTTTATCTTCAAGGTCGTCGTGCGACAGTTTTAGCGAATCAATTTTTATTTTATGCCGAAGGGTTCCCGAAATTAAGAGTGGCGCCGGATGTTATGGTTATTTACGACGTAGAACCAGGCGGACGAGATAGCTATAAAATTTGGGAAGAAAAACAAGTACCAAAAGTCGTGTTTGAAATGACTTCACCTGGTACACAAAAGGAAGACCAAGAAAGTAAAAAAGACCTTTATGCAAACATTGAGGTACAAGAGTATTGGTTATTTGACCCGAAAGCTGAATGGATACAAGAGCAATTAATCGGTTATAAGTTGTGTGAGAATGGTTATGAGCGAATTACAAATGGTTGTAGTGAAGTATTACAACTGCGTTTGGAAGTAGAAGGCAAGCTAATTGGCTTTTACCGTTTAGATAATGGCGAAAAGCTCCTAGTATCCGATGAGTTAGTCGAAGCACTACGAAGCGAAACTCTGCGTCGCATAGAAGCAGAAGCATTTGCCGAGCAGGAAAGTCAACGTGCCGAGCAGGAAAGTCAACGTGCAAGAGACTTAGAAGCATTGCTAGCTCGTTACCGAGAACAGTTTGGTGAATTGCCTTAACCAACTTGCTCTCCATAATCACTATAATATAATGTTGTGGAACGCAAGTCCCTTGCGTCCCTACATAAAGTTATTTATCCGATGGCTTATTAAACTCTATTTCATCACGTTTAATCGTGACATCATACTTGCCGAAGAAATTCTGACCTAAAAGACCAGCTTTTTCACCGGAATTAAAAATAGCTACCTCAACATCATCTACCTTTGTTCCCCCAACTTCAATGGATTTAACAAAGCCAACCGGATATTTTCCAATGTGACCATCTGCCATGATAAAGTAGGCTTCCTTAACTGGCTCAATCTTTAAATCCGAAGCTGTCTTTTTATTGATGATAGTCATACTGGCGCCAGTATCTACAACCATTTCTTGTTCGTGGTCGCCGTTAAAAGTAACATCGATCACTGGAGAACCACCACTGCGCCGTTTAATCCTTGCTGGACCATCGTTGCGTGGGTAGTGAATAATCATAAAAGCCAAAAGAAGCGCGACGGCAAACTCCATACGAATCCTCCGCAAAAATACTTGTGTTTGACTGTGTTAAAGACATAGCAGTATACACAAGTTATTCCTGAAGAATTCCGGATTTTTATGCAAAATTTTAAGAAATCAGGCTTCTTGATTCAATAAAAGTTTAAAGAAGCGTCATATTACCTTCAACTTGTCTTCAGCAAAATTACCAATAAAATTGTAAATTTTTGTAAATGCAACCCTAGCTAGATACGGAAAATTACGGACTTTGATAGTAGTTAGGTAATAGGACTTTAAAAACTTTACAAACTACCCACCTCAATGAAGACAAGTCTTGTAAAACTAATCACAGTATTATCGATATCGTTGGGAGCAGTCGGGCTAGTAGGAGGAGGATTTTTTCTATCGCGCGCGCTTGATAAAAGCGAGGAAAATCAAATAGTCAAAGACACAGGGCGTTACCCTGAAGTACGCTCAAAACTGTGGTTAAATCAAGCACAAGTAAAGCATTTCCCTACTGAAATACCTGCTGACGCTACAGGAGTTCGCTTTGTTTACTCACCTGGCTACATGCAAGGGGGTAACGTATTGCAATTAAGAATGAAACAGCCACAATCTAAAATAGCCACCTTGATAAAACAATATCGTCAAGAAGCCAAATATAAATTCAGGGGTGGTAACACAAACGAGCATATTAATAAGCCAAACGGCGTACCAACCACATTCTTCCATACCAGTGATGACACCACCGATAACTCGTTCCCCTTTAATTACGAAATCTTGGTATTAGGCGCCGACGATAAAGGCAGCAAAGATTTCCAATGGAACCACGGAGACAGTTACGGTGTCGCCATCAACCCCCAAGCATCCGAAATAGTATACTGGGCAGAAGCATGGTAGAGCATTATAGCATAGGCATCCTGCCTGTGCAGTAATGTATTTTTATTTACCACTGTAGACGCAGAGCTTACAGAGGAAAAAAAACTAAACCTCCTCTCTCTTTGGACTCTGTGTCTGGAGTGGTAAAAGGACGTATCACGTGGTTTAATCATATAAACCACTAGTATCAAAGCGCATTGGACTGTTCTGTAATAACTTGGTCAACTCTACTACGAAAATCAGGGTCGAAGTAATACCGCTTTGAATTTTCAATCACCAGCTTGAGTATTTGCTTACCGACTTGGTTGAGGTTAGACACTTTTAAAAGAAGATTAAGATTTTCTGGCTGAATATCTCTCAGCAATTGTCCAATTGCGAAGTTTAAAAAGGGAACAGCAAAAATTTCCACTCCAGCAAAGTCTAATTCCACAGGTTTGTTTGCTAACAATTCTGGATGAATTAGTTCATACACATGCTGACCATCAATAGCTGTAATAAAGTTTTTGCCTACAATACTTAAGATTTCGTGTTTCATATCTTGTAACTTATTCACATCACACAATCTCACGTTTTACTCTATAACAAGGCACGTTTATGTGGCTAATAATGCTTTGATTAGAAATAGTTCAATAATTTGTCGAACTATTTGCTGATTTTTGCAATCAGCAGATAAAATTATTTTTTTGTTAGAGACACACTGTTTATTATAAGATTATTATACAAACAAAAATAATTTATTGGGTTTAGGATTCTGGCAAAGTTTACAGCGTTAGATGCTTATGATGAATTTTTACGCGACTTAAAGGAACGCATTCGCGGTGCCCAGATAAAAGCAGCGTTATCTGTTAACCGTGAATTAGTGTTACTTTACTGGCAAATTGGACGGGAAATATTAGTACGACAGCAACAGCAAGGATGGGGTGCAAAAGTCATTGAACGTCTTGCCAAAGATTTAAAAGCGGCTTTTTCAGACATGAAGGGATTTTCAGCACGTAATCTTAAATATATGCGGGCTTTTGCTGAAGCTTACCCAGATGAATTATTTGTGCAGCAAACTGCTGCACAAATTCCTTGGTTTCATAATTGCATAATTTTAGACAAAATAAAAAACAATCTTGAGCGTGAATGGTATATACAAAAAGTAGTAGAACATGGCTGGAGTAGAAATATATTAAATCTACAGATTCAAAATAACCTTTATAATCGTCAAGGTAAAGCTATCAATAACTTCAACGAAACATTAACACCTCCCGAGTCAGACCTTGCAAGAGAAACGCTAAAAGACCCGTATATCTTTGATTTTTTAACTTTAGGCGAAGAAGCTCAGGAACGAGAAGTTGAAACAGAGCTTATTAAACATATTACAAAATTCCTTTTAGAATTAGGTGTTGGTTTTGCTTTTGTCGGTCGGCAATATCCATTAAAAGTTAGTGAGGAAGAATTTTATATAGATTTACTTTTCTATCATGTTAAATTACACTGCTTTGTGGTTATTGAGCTTAAAACAGGGAAATTTAAACCTGAGTATACAGGCAAGATTAATTTTTATCTTTCTGCTGTAGATGATTTGCTTAAGTCTCCTCTAGATAACCCATCTATTGGTTTAATTTTGTGTGCAAGTAAAGATAATGTAATTGCGGAGTATGCTTTACGAGATGTAAATAAACCTATTGGTATTGCTGAGTGGCAAGCTGAACTTGTTAAGTCATTGCCAAAAGAGTTGCAAGCAGAATTACCAACTATTGAACAATTGGAGGCAGAGTTAGAAGGGGTTTCTGTGCAAATTGAAGATGAAGGTTAATGTAGTTACATTCGTAGGAGTGAATTTTTAAAGCTATACTCGTAAAGCACCACTGAGTATGGAATCATGCCACGCATTTTTGACAACATCGACTTACAACTGTTGCCTACTTTGCGAGACACGCTCAAAGTCTCGTACCGTGCGGATTTTTGCGTTGGCTACTTTAACCTCAGAGGATGGCGTAAACTTGATGATTTAATCGAGCAGTATATAGGTGGGGAAGTTTCTTGTTGTCGTTTGTTGGTGGGAATGCAGGGTTTACCTAGTGATGAGGTACATACGGCATTTACTCTTGGTACTGGTGAAGGGCGCCTCGATAATAGTACCATTATTCGTTTCAAAAAGAAGATTGCGGCTGAGTTTAGAGACCAGCTTATCATTGGGGCGCCGACAAATGAGGATGAAGCAGGGTTACGTCGTTTAAGTCATCAACTCAAAACAAAGAAAGTAGTTATTAAGCTGTTTTTAGCTCATCCCCTCCACGCTAAGTTATATCTTGTTCATCGTAATGACCCCAATAGTCCGATAGTTGGATTTTTGGGTAGTAGTAATTTAACTTTAGCTGGACTGAGAAAACAAGGAGAATTAAATGTTGATGTTTTAGACCATGACGCTTGTAATAAACTGCAAAAATGGTTTGATGACCGTTGGAAAGACTACGGATGTATTGATATTTCTAAAGAGCTTGCGGAAATAATAGATAATAGTTGGGCAAGAGAAGAGTTAATACCGCCTTACCATATTTACTTGAAGATTGCTTATCATTTGTCTCATGAAGCAATTGCTGGTTTATCAGAATTTAGAATTCCTCCTGAATTTAATAACTTATTTGATTTTCAAAAAGCAGCAGTTCAACTAGCCGCGCGTCATGTTACTAGACGTGGTGGTGTGCTGGTAGGGGATGTTGTTGGGTTGGGAAAAACTTTGGTGGGAACAGCGCTGGCTAAAATATTACAAGAAGATTGTTTTTTGGAAACGTTGATTATTTGTCCAAAAAATTTAGTTTCAATGTGGCAAGAATATGTCGATAAATATCGGCTCTATGCTAAAGTGATGCCAATTAGTAACGTTCAAAATCAACTACCAGAATTACGGCGTTATCGGGTTGTATTAATCGACGAAAGTCATAATTTACGTAATCGTGATGGAAAAAGATATAGAGCAATAGCAGAATATATTGGTGCCAACGAAAGCAAATGTATATTACTTTCCGCAACACCTTATAATAAAACTTATTTAGACCTTTCTGCCCAACTACGGCTATTTGTTCCAGAAGACCAAGATTTAGGTTTTAGACCAGAAGCTTTAATTAACGAACTGGGGGGTGGTTCGTTGGGAGAATTAGAATTTATTAGAAAACATCAATGTTCTGTTAAATCTTTAGCGGCATTTGAGAAAAGCGAACATACCGACGACTGGCGAGAGTTAATGAAACGTTACATGGTCAGGCGAACACGTTCATTTATCAAAGATAACTATGCTCATACTGATGAAACAGGGCGTAAATATTTAGAATTTGCCGACAAAACACGCTCATATTTCCCAGACCGTATACCCCGTACAATTAAATTTACATTAGAAGTTGACAATGACTCTTATTCTCGCCTTTATTCTGAAACCATAGTAGAAGTAATAAACCAGTTAAATTTGCCACGTTATGGACTAGGAAATTATGTAATCACTAAACCAAAAGCCCCTAAAGATGTAGAACCGGAGGCAGAACAACGTCAGCTTAACGTTTTATTTCGAGGTGGGCGCCGACTAATGGGTTTTTCTCGGACTAATTTATTTAAACGGTTAGAAAGTAGCGGGTTTGCTTTTATTCAATCAATAGAACGTCACATTTTACGAAATTTTATTTATTTATATGCTTTAGAAGAAAGTCTTGATATTCCAATTGGAACTCAAGATGCTGATTTGTTAGATACTCGTAATAGTGATGAAGATGCAGATTCTGTATTAGCAAGTTTATTTGATATGGAGACAGAAGACCTCTCCCCCCTACCCCCCTCTCCTATAGAGGAGAGGGGGGAGGAAGATTTAGAAAAAGTGGGGGTGGCAGAAAAGGGTCTTCGTAGAAAAGCTGAGTTTATTTATCAAGAGTATGTAAGTCGTTATAAAAAGCGTTTTAAGTGGTTACGTTCGACTTTATTTGATGTCAAAAAGCTAAAAAAGGATTTATTAGCCGATGCTAGAGCATTAATTAGTGTGCTGCAACAAATTGGAGAATGGAAACCACAGCAAGATGATAAAATTGATGCTTTGGTCAAACTTTTAATTGAAACTCATCCAAATGAAAAAGTATTAATTTTTACGCAATTTGCTGATTCTGTACGTTATATTACAGATAATTTGCAAGCAAGAAGTATTAATAATGTCGCAGGGGTAACAGGACAAGCCAAAGACCCTACCGAATTAACAGGAAAGTTTAGTCCTGTTAGTAATGGTAAACGTGATAAAGTATTATATAGTGATGAAATACGTGTATTAGTAGCCACTGATGTTTTAAGTGAAGGTCATAATTTACAAGATTGTGCGATTATAGTTAATTGGGATTTGCCTTGGGCTATTATTCGGTTAATTCAGCGCGCGGGAAGGGTTGACCGAATTGGACAAAATGCTGAAAAAATTTTTTGTTATTCTTTTTTACCAGCAGAAGGTGTAGAACGTATTATTAATTTACGTTTAAGGCTTAAACAAAGATTACAAGAAAATGCTGAAGTTGTTGGAACAGATGAAACGTTTTTCGAGGATGATGAGACACAAGTAATTCTAGATTTATATAATGAAAAGTCTGGAATTTTAGACGGTGAAGAGGATACGGAAGTAGACCTAACATCAGAAGCTTTTCAAATTTGGAAAAAAGCTACTGATGATAATCAAGCATTAAAAAAGTTAATTGAAGAAATGCCCAATGTCGTATACTCGACTCGCGCGCATACTCCACAACCTGTCCAACCAGAGGGTGTGTTAATGTACATGAAGACGACAGAAGGTAATGATTCTTTAATATATATTGACAGAGAAGGCAATAGCGTTACACAATCGCAACTAGCTGTTTTGAAAATGGCGGCTTGTGAGGAAGATACACCTGCTATACCTAAAGATAAACAGCACCACCAGTTAGTTAAAATAGGCGCCGAACTATTAGCTGAGGAAGAGAAAAACATGGGTGGTCAGTTGGGAAGACCATCAGGCGCCAGATTTCGTAGTTATGAACGATTAAAAAGTTATGTCCAAGAAATGAAGGGTACTGTATTCGTAACTGAGGAACTACTAAAAGCAATTGATGATATTTACCGTTACCCGTTAAGACAATCTGCAATTGATACTTTAAATCGACAATTAAGAAGCGGTATCAGTAATCAGCAATTAGTAGAGTTGGTAGTAGCTCTACGTATGGATGACCGTTTGTGTATTGTTAGTGAAGAAATTGAGAAGCGAGAACCTCAAATTATTTGTTCTTTGGGGTTGTTTGATCCCCAACCCCCCCTTAATAAGCTACGGTGTACACACAAGTCTTAATAAGGGTGCTTCGGGGGCTTTGGGG
>NZ_JBXXZH010000195.1:0-18361 GCF_059640475.1 Calothrix sp. CBUCES-K 9914 | reverse complement strand
CCTATTTGGTTTGTTCGTAGTACCCATGCGGTGGCGCCAAGTTTTAGGAATGTTTCTGCTACAGTATCGTTAGCTACACGAGGGAGTATGGAACGCCAAGATAATAAACCAGTAATTAGGTTTTTGATGGGGTCGTCTTCTAAGCTGCTTCCTAAGCTTTTTCCCGGTTGCTGCCAGTCTACGCGCGCACCGAAAGGGAGAATTTGACGCTTTAACTTTTTGCTTAGTTCTTCTAGTTGAGTTAAATTGTCTGCTTGGTTAGGATATTGTTCTTTCCATTTATCATGATGAGCGTCTGAACGGATAGTTTGAGTTATTTGCCTCATTGCAGCATATAACGCTTGGTTGGAGTCTTGAGAACAGTTGTTTGCTGCAGTTACATAAGTACCTCCTGTTCCGTCACCTATACGATAGCGCGCGGCCATAATTTCAAGTTGGCGAATCATTCGGTCTAAAGGTGAGTAGACTATGCCTTCGGCAGTTTCAAAGTTTCCTGTGAAGGGTTCAAATTTTAGTAAAATATCACATGTTGGACGTATTCCTGCCCAACCATACTGACGGTCGCCTAAAAATCGTGACCAGTGTAACGTACCTGCTGTTAGTCCATCTATATTTTGGGTATATATTTGGTGATAAACAATATCAAAGCGTAATTCTCCTGTTAATGGTTCGCGTACTACTGTTGCGACACCATAAGCGAAGTGTCCAAAGTATACAGGCCCTTTTGCTGTTGCCTCGGCTTTTCTACCACCTATACCACCGTAGTTGTGAAGTAATAGCGCGCGCTCTCCTTCTCGCCAAGTTTGTTCGCTCTGTATATTTGCTGAATCGTAGCAAAGTAAAGCTGAACTTATTTTACCTTTTTGAACAGCTAAATCATTCCAAGACTCTTTTTTTAGATAATGTTTTACTTCGTCTTCACCTGTAATTTGACGCTCTACTTTTAATTGTAGAAGCGCGCGGGGAGCAAGCGAACGTACTACAAATTTTTTGGATTCATCGTGGGCGCCATATATATACCACCCTGTTTCATTAATGGGTGATTTTTCGATATCTTGGTTGGTAAATGATTGTAAGCCATCGATATTAGGTATTACAGAAGGCATTGATACAAATTCTTCGGCGCCGTCAAAAGATTGAGAATTACGATTATAGTGAATAACTCTAAATAAATCGTTTCCAATTGGTTCGATAAATTTTACTAAGCCATAATATAAACCAGTGATTTGTACTGGTTCTGAGGCAATACACAGGTAATGTTTATCTCCTATATGCATCAATATCGGGTTCTTTAACATCACCATTATGTCATCATAAGGATGGGCGCCTGCTAGAGACTCAAGTGGGTTAACTCGGCGCCAGTGGTTAACGCGGGTAGGAAGAATTAAGCCTTGCTCAGTGCCATACTCTGCCTCAGCATTAAAATGCACATCTTTAGTTACTGAGCGGATATCTTGTTGTAACTCTGGAGTATCTATCCAACGTAATTGCACTATTTGTCCGATTAAATATTGATATTCTGAGGGCGTATGATGTACTTCAAATAATACATCTTTTATGTCGCGACGCTCGTTTTTAGGTGGCAAAATTAAACGTCCCATCCAATCACCAATAGGTCGGTATTGTGGAGATAAAGATTGATGTAGTGGATAAAATTCTGGACGGTTAAATGCAGCTTGCCAATATAGTTCATAGCTACTTTGTTTATGAGGAGTAGCAAGTTCTTTTAAAGTGACTGTATCCTGCAAAATTCCCGAAACCCAATCAATGGTTTGTTGTAAGTAAGTGCGACCATCTGTTAAACGTCTATCTGGATCCATTACTCCTCCAGGTAGTTGATGACCTACTTGACGACCCAGAGAAATCAAACTAACTTTACCGCGTCGTTTCGCACGGTTCCAATAAGATAGAAAAAATAACTGCCAACGTTTGGGAAAGGCAATGGCGCCTAACCTTTCTAACGGGTCTTTTTTTCCAGCTAGGTGATAAACGTGTTGAATTTTAAGAATATTATTATTACCGCTGAACACTCCCCCTAGGGAAATAATATCAATCGGCGGTGAAAACAAAACATCATCAAGGTGAGGTGCAGCAGCCATTGATATTTGTCCCCCACCGCTAAAACCAATTAAGGTGATAGGTACATTACTACCTCGCTGATAACCATGTTTTATTAAACTGTTATATATGACTTGCGCGGTTCCTCGATTGTAAATGGCGCCGTATCGTTGGTCAGCAGAAACCCATACAATCAGAGCATTGCGGATATTAATAATGGCGCCAAGAATATTGGCAGGGTTTTTTATACGTAATTTGTCAGCAAATCGCCAAAACCAAGATAACGGATAATCCTCAGTTAAAGAACGATTTAGTACCGAATACGGCATCACTCCCCGTATCAAATGAAAGCTCTCTGGTAATACAGCCGTTAAATCACGGAGAAATCGTTCGACATCGGGTAAATATTCGTATTTAGCTTGCCCAACTCCGTCTAAGTAAATAATATAATGAGATACTTTAACCGATGGTTCATTCAGGCTTTGCTCCTTTTCAAGTTCAGGGTAAATGCTTGTATCAATTTCATCTCCGTACCACCCAGCCCACCAACCGAGCGCTTCTAAAGGCGCCAGCATCGCCGCTAAAATCAAAGCAATCAAACCAATAATACTGAGATTAACTGTAATTTTAAATGTACGTGTTAATGCTGAATAAGTACCATTTATAACAGGCTGAAACTGAAATAGCGCTAATACACCAAGCAATGCTACCAAAGCTATAACTAAAAATTTGATAACTTGCTTTCTAGTACTCATCTTCGTCTCCTCTGGTGTGCAGTGCGCTTATTAATTCCAAGACCTGTTTGCAAGGTTTCCTCCAATTGTCTCAAATCAGTGACAAGATATGTGCCTGCGGCAGTATTAGACAACCACTTTCCGAAAGTTGCTACAGGTCTACCAATGCTACGCTGTGCCACCTGAAGTACAAACCAACCAATGATGCCACACCAAAATACTTGCCACAAAAATAAACCCGACGTAATTGAAAACCCCCGTACAAATGCCAACAAATTCCATAAGGATAGCAAAATCTGAACCGGAATTCCCAAATACGGTAACGCAATGAAGAACGAAAGCAATAACGGTGCCGTTGCTAATCCCAAAGTGCGATATACTGCATCAAAAGGAACATCAGCTTTAAATAAAAAATTGCTCACAAGCCACACACTACAAATCCAAAATATGTAGCTAAAAGCAAACAGTAAAGCTGAAATTAGTAGAGAAAGAACAAAACGTAATTTACCAACGCGATTTATAAATAATACAATTCCTTGAGCAAGTGCATTAGAAAGACCCACCATCAACAGCAAAACAAAAGCTGCTTCATTACCTCGTGGAAGCGTTTCCATTGACCTAAATGCTTCTGGGTTAAGCGTAAGTGACGCAATTACTACTTCCCAAAATTTGTCCAGTACTGTTGCACTCATGATGAAGATATACTCACCTACCTTGGTTCTAATTTTACAAACATGAACGGAGTATCAGGAGTTATAGAAAACGCATCGAACGAATAATCACTCCAGGTTTTTTGCTTCTCATCAAAACCACCTAGAACTCCATTCACATAAACGTTCTCCGTGCGTTCTTTTCCATATTGGCGTACAATGGGTGACTGTGCAACTGGAATCATGAAGTTGTTTCCACTGCCTGCATTTAATGCTATTTTTAAAGCTGCTCCTTTACGTGCGTTCAATGCTGAATTAATAAATAAGAGCGCGCGTTTTGCCGTTTCTTGATTTTCCCAAAATACTAAATTATTTTGACTCTTAAAAGTTTCGCGAAAGGTTCCGTAGATGAACTTAGCATTATAACGCTGATTATCGATTGTTAAATTATTGATTGCGATTACATTTCCCCTTCTATCTCTAACTATACTGAAGCTTTCTTTTGTTTGCGTGGATGCTAGAGCAGGAGTTGAGATTATTGCACTAGGGTAAAATATTGTTAAGGCGTCTGCAATCAAAAATACTGTTGTAATTTTCATATTTATGAAACCTTTTACTTTATACATAGCTTATACTACTCTGTAATAACCGTTGTGGCAAAAAACTAATTTCACGATTTCTTCTTATACAATCTTTATTTTTAATGCGGGAATTATAAAGTTATTTTAAATGCTAATTTGCAACTGATGTAACAGATGTAACGCATAATTTATTTTTAAAAATGTTATGTCGAACTTTACTTCAGTTTGTGAAAACATGATGTTAATGTAATAAACTGCAAAGAAGACAAAGAAGGCAATCGTAATAAAACGAAAAAAGGAAGTTTTTACAAATAATATACAGACTACTATAGTAGTCCTATATGAGTTGTAAACATTATATCCACGTAGAGACCGAATTAATACGGTCTCTACAACCTGCGTAAACCGGAGGTTTTCCCGTAGGGAATTTTATAAATGATTTAGGATTGCGATATAGTAGTGGTTTGTGTCAATAGTTTTGGGGTGTAAGAGGATTAACCACAAAGACACAAAGAACACAAAGATAAGAGTTAAGAGAATGAGATATTGGCGCCTACACCCCAGAATTAATGACACAGACCACTACTACTCCGTGTCAAAAGTTTTGGTGTGTCCTCTCTTCTTAATTCTTTCTTTGCGTCCTTTGCGTACTTTGCGGTTCGTTTTTTCTACACACCAAAATTAATTATACAAACTAATAGATATAGTTATTCAAAAAGAACCATCCGTTACATCCGTTAGATCCGTTACATCCGTTGCCGATTTTATAATACCCGTAGTTAGTTGTGAAGTGCGAGTACGATAAAATTTAAAACCAAACAATTCGTAAATTAAATAATTTTGATTTATCAGTAAACGAGTTTTACCAAACAAGGAAAATATTACCCAGTACACCATGAAAACACCCGCTCCCCAAAACGGTAGAGAAAATAAAGTTAAAACGATATTTGTTGGAAAAGGTATACTAATGGTGCCCACTGTCCAAGTAAAAATTCCCGCATTCCAAGCAACGGCAAATAGCGTTAGAAATATTATTGATGTATCAATACCCGATGGTGGTATCAATACTTCTAAGGCATCTACACTTTTGGTTAGTAGTTGAGTTGAAGCAGGCGCCTCTAATATTTCTATAGACTTCCGCGCGTTTAGGAGTCTTTTCACTAAACTCGGTTGAGTCATCCACTGTAACCAGTTCGTAAACTCAGAACTCAAATTAGTTAATTCTTGAAATTGAATTTGTAAATCACTTTGCGGTAAATCAGCAGGATGAATACCTGTACAACAGTGAATTAATGTGGCGCCTAAACTATACAGGTCAGATGCAGGAACTGCTCTACCTCCAAATTGTTCAGGCGCCATATAACCATAAGTTCCAACAACTGTATGCTCATCAATTAATGTAATAGTTTTAACAGACCCAAAGTCAATTAAATAAACTTGATTAATAGTGTTATCTGATTGTAAATCAATCAAAATGTTACTAGGCTTAATATCACGGTGAATAACAGGGGGGTTTTGTGCCTGTAGATAAACAAGTATTTCCAGAATGTGACGTGCAATTTCTTTAACTTGCATCTCCGTAAAAGTACGCGCTGTTTTCAGATGATGTTCTAAAGTTGGAATTGGAACATAGCTTTGAACAAGGGCAAAAAATGCAGGTGCTTGGGAGTCAAAACTATCGATATAACGTGGGATAGCTGGATGATTAAGGTTTTTGAGCGTTTGTACTTCCCGTTCAAACAGCTTCAAATTATCCCATTCAAAATCATCACTGAAAAACAGCAACTTGATGACAACAAATTCCCCTGTTCTTGTATCGCGCGCTTTAAAAGTTTTCCTTCCAGCTTTCCTGCTTAGTTCGCTCTCTATTTCATAATGGTTAAAGATTTTGCCAACTAGATTTTTCAAGCTCCACTTACTCCTACTGGTAATTACTCTTTGGTAATAGTCAAACCTAACCAATCGCTTAGTTCGTGTGCTAACCATTGAACTTCAGCTTCGGTGTTAACTCCTCCACCAATACCGCAAATTTGGTACTTGTGCTTTCCTGCCCATAAAATTAACTGAGGGGGAATTTCGACTTTGGCGCCGAGAAAATCAGATTTGTACTTTTGGGGGATATATACTATTTTGGTAATTTCTTCTCGTTTGGCTTTGTGACGGGGTAGCTTTATAAAAATAATCGATATAACTTAGTATAGCTGGATGTTTGAGAGTTTTGAGAGAAAGAGCTTCGCGTTCAAATAGTTTCAAATCATCCCACTCAAAATCATTACTGAATGATAATAGCTTAATGACCACTTGCTCATTAGACTGTAGGTCACGAGCGGGAGCATTGTACGTCTTCCAGCTTTTTTGCCTAACTGCTGTAGTATCTCGTAGCGTTCCCCTAGCATGTAATTTGCCCGCAGCGAACTTATATATAGATGATTATGGTTATTCATGAATATCTATTAATACAATAACTGCTACAAACATTTCGTGCTAAGACTACGTATGTAAAGACGAAGGTTGTCATCAAGTTTAGTCATCCGAAATATAGTTTAAATAGTGGGTTATTCTCCCTGCACGAATAAGGTTTTAGGCAATTTGTATTATGACTTCTAAACTTTGGTCTTATGTTACTCCTGGTATTCCTGATGATTTATTTGAGCATTTGCCAGGTATTCCCCTCAGTCCGCGCGAAATCAGGTTACAGTTATTGTCTCAATTACGACTGAAAGCTGATTCAGTTTTGTGGGATATTGGTGCAGGAACGGGAACTATTCCAGTTGAAGCAGGGTTATTGTGTCCACAAGGTAGAATTGTTGCGGTAGAGCGTGATGAAGAGGTAGCAAATTTAATTCGGCGTAACTGTGACCGCTTTGAAGTAAAGAACGTAGAAATTATTGAAGGGAGTGCGCCAGAATGCCTGCACGAACTCCATGCGGCGCCAGATAGAATTTGCATAGAAGGTGGGCGCGCTATCAGTGAAATTATGGAAGCAGCATGGAGTTATTTAACGCCATCTGGTCGAGTGGTCGCAACAGCTGCTAATCTGGAAGGTTTATACGCAGTTTCTCAAAGCTTTGCTAAGTTGCGAGCAGTAAACATCGAAGTCGTTCAGTCTTCTGTAAACCGCTTGGAGATGCGCGGTTTCTCTCAAACGTTTGCTGCTGTTGACCCAATTTTTATTCTGAGTGGGGAAAAACTTGATTAATCTGGTAGAGAATAGGTATTTAAAAATACATGATAATATTACGTGATGGGAGATGTAAAAGTGGCTAACCAATCCAAAATCGAAAATCCAATCCAAAATCAAAATTCTAAGGTTCAAAATCAGCCCATTCCTTGGACTCGAATTTATAGTGGGATTATTGCAATTGCAGTTGCGCTTACCGCTACCCTTTTAGGTGGTTGGTATTTTACGTTTGCTTACGCAGTGATTATTTTCATTGGTCAAAACGAGTTTTTTAACCTTGTACGCGCGAAAGGTATCACACCAGCAGCTAAAACTACGCTTGCTGTTAGTCTCACGCTTTTAGTAATTTGTACTGTTGATGGAAACCTTGCTGATGCAGTAATGCCTGTTGCTGGCACTTTTATTTGTTTTTACTTAGTTTTCCAACCTAAAATTGCTACTATCGCCGATATCGCCGCTTCTATATTAGGTTTATTTTATACTGGATATTTACCAAGTTATTGGGTAAGATTACGAGGTCTAAATAGTGCCGATTTTGCCAACCTACCTTTAGGTGGATATTTTCCATCTTCATGGAGTGAATTATTCGATAGGGCTAATGTCTCTTCTATACCTCAAGGTTTAAGTGTGACTGTTGTAACTTTTTTATGTATTTGGGCTTCTGACATCGGCGCCTATTTTGTAGGTAAATATTTTGGTAAAACTCGACTATCAAATATTAGCCCAAAGAAAACAGTCGAAGGCGCCTTATTCGGCATTAGTGGTAGCATAACGATTGCCGTAATGAGCGCGTACTATCTCAAATTTCCTCAATTTCTAATCACAGGCGCCGCATTAGGAATATTAATTGGAACAGCAAGTCTGTTAGGTGACTTAACCGAGTCAATGCTCAAACGCGATGCAGGTGTAAAAGACTCCGGACAATTAATCCCTGGTCACGGTGGCATCCTAGACCGCACTGACAGCTACATCTTCACGGCGCCACTTGTATACTACTTTGTAACATTTATACTACCATTGTTTAACTGAAACGTAGGGACGCTATGGCAAAAGCGTCTCTATCTCGTTAGAAGAAGATAAAACATAGATACACGAAATCTAAGCCATTAGTTTTACTAATGACTAGATTAAGATATTCTTAACGTTATTTGATAAAAATAGATGTAGAGTGTAGTGCTTTTGCTTGTATTGCACTACTTGTTAGTCAAATTGAGCAGGTGGAAGCGATGTTAGTGTGTCAGTCCCCAGCAATTGATGTGACAAGAGTAGAGAGCCGTAGAGGGATGTTACCTTTACCCCCACTATTATGTAGCCACAATGCGGGGTGGGAAAACATCTGTCTAGAGTATTATAAACTTCCAGCATTTGAAATTCCGCAGCATTATACGCGCGATTACGCTATTGTGATTCATATAGAGTGTCAATCGCGGTTAAAAAGATGGTTGGACTCATGCTTGTTAGTTGAAAACATTCGCCCTGGAGATGTTGCGGTGATACCTCCTGGTGTGATTCACTCTTGCACAACAACGCAAGAATCAGAATTTATCATTTTGATGATTTCTCCAAAGTTGATATCCGAAGTCAAAAGCAAAGATTTTTGTCGAGATACTGTTGACATCGTTCCCCACTTCGCCAAGCCCGACCCCCTAATCTATCAAATTGGACTAGCAATCAAAGCAACACTAACATCACATAGTACATGTAGTTGTGTTTATGTTGAGTCAATGGCTCAGGCATTGGCAGCACATCTATTACAAAATTATTCAGTACGTAAAAAAATAACGAGCGAATGTCAAAAGGGTTTACCGTCATCTAAATTGCTCAAAGTTACCCAATTTATCTATAACCATCTAGCAGAAGATTTACTAATTAGTTCGATGGCGAACGAAGTTGAGATGAGCAAGTACCATTTCGCGCGTTTATTCAAGGAGTCTACAGGAATATCTCCTTATCAATACTTAATAAAGTGTCGCATCGAACGTGCTGTAATACTTCTCCGAGACAAAACTGCTAGAATATCAGAAGTTGCTTCCACAGTTGGATTTAGTGACCAAAGTCAGTTCACGCGACACTTCAAACGCTTAGTCGGAACAACTCCACAACAAGTTCTAAAATTCTAGGAATCAGGAGTTAGAAGTTAAAACTCAGCACTCAGCACTCAGAACTCAGCACTCAGCACTCAGCACTCAGCACTCAGAACTCAGCACTCAGCACTCAGCACTCAGAACTCAGCACTCAGCACTCAGCACTCAGCACTCAGCACTCAGCACTCAGCACTCAGCACTCAGAACTCAGCACTCAGAACTCCTGACTCCTTAAAGCAATAATCTTCTAAAAAAAAAGCAAGAATCTTCTATACAAAGGTATCCGATGTTTAATATCGTGGGATCAAGTGTGTAAGTCCCTATTAATCGGTTAGTGGTTGTCAGCCCAAGGTGATTCCTTACTGCTCTTTAACGAAGGCAGGGTTATTCACTGCCTAGTTAATCAAGCAAGCAGCAAGAATGAATCTTAACATAAGCGAGCAGTTTTGAGGTGTAGCTATCGACACTTCTACTGAGGGCATATGACTCAGGTGCTGTACCACTTTTTAATTTATTGCTGTAGTAGACAAGGAGAGACGAAAGCAATGAACGGTACAAGCAATCGCTTCAATCTTACTAGTATTGATGCACTGCTCAAAACTGATGTCGCTTTTTTTTGTTTAGATCATAGGGCTGTAGGACTTGATTCCCACAGCCATATTTTGATGTATTATTTAGGGGTTGACGTTTAGTCGCCCTTTACAGGCAACTTTACCTGGTACTAGCTCTAAACTTTCAATATCAACATCTGAGCCAAGGTCAAAATGATGTCCATTTAGCTTGTGTTCCTGTTGGTCTTTATGCTGGTGGTAAGCTGGTGTAAGTTTTAACTCACGGCTGCTGAGTAGTTCTAAGTCAATGCCAATTTCTAATGGTGCTTCATGTTTGGTGTTGGTTTCAGTACCTGGCTTCGCAAAAAGTATAAATTGATTATTGCTAAGAATAATTTTTTGCCAGATAATAGACTTGGAATTTCTACCGAGTTCTGGTATTAGTTGTAGCAGTACATCATTCAATGCCCCTGATAATAATGCAGATTTCAGAGAAGCGTTTACGTCTTCCTCCTCCAAAACCAAGGTGCCTGTTACGGGTATTGTTTCCGACAGTCGAAGTGGCTGACCCTTGAGAATGGAGCCGATATTGATGCGTATATTTTCGGCGGACAGTTGTATCGATGTTAGGTGAAGACCTTGGTAAACGGCGCCACTAGCAAACACAGAAACTTTGGGGATAGTTCCAGATAACAGTTGACGGTCACTAGCTTGAATATCGATATCTAATTCTTGGATATCGGTAACTTGAGAGCGCAAAAACAACTTAAGCGCGCCTTTTAAGACGCTAGTAATTACACGGATTCTGGGTGTCTTTTTATTCTCTGTTTGTGATGGTGACATTTAACTACTCAATGAACAACTAAGATTATGGGCAGTCTTGTTTGGACGGTGTGTAAAGCTTGATTAAACAAGTTTTAACTGTAACATCAGACTCTATTCAGTAAACAGCACAAAATATATTATTTAATTACCTTTGTTGGCGTTATTCCAGTATTATTATCATGGAGGCTAGGTTACAAAAAGTACTTTCACAATGGGGTATCGCTTCACGGCGCCAAGCCGAAGAGATGATACGGCAGTCGCGTGTGCATATAAATGGTATAACAGCGCAAGTAGGGCAGAAAGTAGACCCAGAATTCGATGTTATTACCGTTGACGGCAAAGCGATAACCACAGTTCAGCGTCCGTCTTTAATATATTTACTATTAAACAAGCCAGTTGGAGTAGTTTCAACTTGCGATGATCCCCAAGGACGAATAACAGTATTAGATTTACTGCCAAAAGAATTGAGTTCAGGTTTAGGCATTCATCCAGTTGGTCGCCTTGACGCAGAGTCAACCGGAGCGTTAATTTTAACTAATGATGGTGACTTAACGTACTGGCTAACTCATCCGAGGCATAGTATTTCTAAAACTTACCGTGTATTAGTGCAAGGACAAATAAATGATGCCGTACTGGAATCATGGCGCCAAGGGGTAATGCTTGACGGTAGACAAACACGACCAGCTACGGTGCGCGTTATCAAGAGAACAGCAGCACAAACACGGTTAGAAATTATATTGAAGGAGGGGAGAAATCGCCAAATTCGCAGGGTCGCAGAACAACTAGGACACCCAGTCATCGAACTGCATCGCACCGCTATCGGTTCAATTCAGTTACATACAACAGGACAGTCTTTGTTGCCACAGGGTTCCTACCGTTATCTAGAAGATTTTGAGATTCGCAATTTGCATTCACACATAAATGTAAATTCAAACATTTGATTCCTATTGATGAGAGCTGGGTAAAGGAGTGAAAAAATGAACTGGTTTAACTTTAAAGCGCAGGAAAACGTCGAAGAAGCTCCTTCATTAGACGAGCAAAGAGCTGAAATTTTGGCAGAAATTGGAGCCAAGCTTCGTTCAACGCGCGAAGGATATGGCTTCAGCCTAGATGACGTAGTTAATTACACAAAAATCGCTGCTCGATTAATACAGGCAATTGAAGACGCAAATTCAGATGATCTACCAGAACCAATTTATACTCATGGTTTAATCAAACGCTACGCTGATGCGCTTGGTTTCAACGGTTTAGAAATTGCAAATAATTACCCAGTTGGAGTTAACCGCGTCAATCTCATATCTGGCTGGAAAACAAAGTCAGGTCAATTACGTCCAGTGCATTTATACTTAATTTATGTCGGTTTAATCGTTTGCTCAGTTAGCGGTTTATCGCATGTTTTAAATATTGCAACAGTCGCAAACAATTCAGGGCAAGCCAAGCCCTCAAACTCCGCATCGTTGAAAGACCTACAAAATAAACAATTTGATCTTCAACCCGCTGTTAACAATCAAAGCAACAGCGACAATAACCATCCAGTGCAAGTTGGAGTCACGTTAAAAGATTCATCATGGATCCGCGTTGAGGCTGACGGTAAAACTGAGTTCGAGGGTATTCTTCCACAAGGAACTCAGCGTACATGGAAAGCACAAGCGCAACTCGTTGTCCGCGCGGGTAATGCTGGAAGTGTAATGGTTAGTGTTAACCAGCAGCAACCAAAACCAATGGGACAACCTGGCAAACCCGAAGAAATGAAAATCGCAGCAAATACCAGGTCATAAAAAGTGCTGAGTGGAAAGTGCTGAGTGCTGAGTAGAGACCGAATTAATTCGGTCTCTATAGAGTTAGGAGTTATAACTACAAACTCATCACTCATCACTCATCACTCATCACTCAGCACTTTTTTCTTTTGATTGGCGCCCGTCCATAAAGTGTTGTTAAGTATTTGAGCTTTGCGGAAAGGGAGGGTGTTAAATCATGTTCATAGTATCGCCATTCCCAGTTACCTTCAGCTTTACCCGGAAAATTCATACGCGCGCTACCGTCACATCCAATAACATCCTGTAATTGAATAATTGCTTGGTTAGCAATTGAACTCAATGCCAATCGGATAAAATCCCAGTGAACACCGTCATGGTTAATATTGCCCAGATAAGAACGGAGTTTCTCTTTTTCCCAGTCGCTGGCTGTTAAAAACCAACCCTCACATGTGTCATTGTCGTGAGAACCTGTGTAAACTACCGAATTTCGCGTGTAGTTAAATGGTAAAAATGGGTTGCTTGGGTCAGAACCAAAGGCAAATTGTAGTATTTTCATTCCAGGGAATTCAAACTTATCACGCAGTGCTTCGACTTCAGGTGTAATTACCCCTAAATCTTCAGCTAAAACGGGCAATTTACCAAGTTTTTTCGCTATCGTCTCAAATAACGCTTCACCCGGCGCCTTGACCCATTCGCCATTTTCTGCTGTCTCTTCACCTTGAGGAACAGCCCAAAACGCTTCAAATCCCCGAAAATGGTCAATACGAATAATATCAACGTAGTCAAGCATTACTTGAAAACGCTTTATCCACCACGCAAAGTCTTGTTTCTCTAATTCTTTCCACTTGTATACTGGGTTTCCCCACAGTTGACCTGTTGCACTAAAGTAGTCCGGTGGAACCCCTGCTACTAATTCTGTATTTCCTTCTTCGTCTAAACAAAAAATTTCTGGATTCGCCCATACATCCGCACTATCATGAGCGACATAAATCGGAATATCACCAATAATTTCTACACCTCGTTCGTTCGCGTAAGTTTTAAGTTGTGACCATTGATGAAAGAATTGAAATTGAACGAACTTTTCATAAAATACAAAATCTTCGAGTTCTTTACGCGCGGTCGCAATGCTATCTGGTTTACGCTTTGCATATCCAGGTTCCCAAGTATACCAACTGGCGCCTTCATGTGCTTCCTTTAATGCCATGAATAAAGCATAATCATCCAGCCAGTGAGCTTTGGCTTCACAAAAATTATCAAACTCTTTGCGCTGCTTCACACTCGCTTGCTTTTTAAAATTTTGGCAAGCAATCTTGAGTAAATTGGTTTTATAGGGAAATACACTGTTAAAATCAACTTTGTGCGCTGGAAAACTTGGTATATCACCAAAATCCCAATCAGCCAACAATTTGTCTTCACGTAACTTGTCAAGACTAATTAGATATGAATTTCCAGCCATCGCTGAGTAACACATGTACGGTGAATTTCCGTATCCTGTTGGTCCTAAAGGTAGAACCTGCCAGTATTGCTGATTGCTACTTTCCAGAAAATCAATAAAACGATATGCTTCGTATCCTAAATCTCCAATTCCAAATCGACTGGGAAAACTGGTAGGATGCAATAAAATACCACTGGATCTAGGAAACGGCATAGATATCACCAAATATAGATAAGACTTTTACGGAACCGATAACCAAACAAAAATAGCACGAATTCCATGCATCGAAATCCGGCGCCAACAGTAGATATAATCATCGAATTAATCGACCGTCCTCATCGACCAATAGTCTTAATTGAACGTCGTAACGAACCATTTGGATGGGCAATACCAGGTGGGTTTGTAGATTACGGAGAATCAGTTGAGATAGCGGCAAAGCGTGAAGCACAAGAAGAGACAGGATTAGAGGTTGAGTTAATCGAACAATTTCTAGTATATTCTGACCCTAGTCGCGACCCGCGTCAACACACATTAAGTATTGTATTCTTAGCAACCGCCACAGGAACACCCCAAGCGCTAGACGATGCCAAAAGTGTAGATATATTTGAACAATGGCGCCAGCCCAATAATTTATGCTTCGACCACAACAAAATCCTTCATAACTACTGGCAATACCGTAATTACGGAATTCGTCCAAGAGTAGGGTGTGTGATGCCATAACAATCTTAAAACGAAGAAACAATGTAGTAGCATCACGCACCTTATACCGTAATTACTGTACCGTCCCTATACCACGAATCAAAATCGTATCACCTTGTACCTTCACATCCTGCACCGACATCGGAACCAACGCGCGTTCCTTGGTAATGCGTTGATTAATAAATGCAGGAGAAACATTGAGATATTTAGACAACTCTTCCACCGTCATACTCACATTAGCCAATTTAATGCGGGGTGAGTCCAGAGCAATTTGTTGATTTTTGACTATTGGTTTTCCTTCGACTTCTATATATACCGGACGGTCTTTAACAATAGGTAAATTCAAAACAGCTCGGGCAAAGTCGGCGCCACCACCTTGCACTTTCTTTTGTTGTGTGAGTTGCTGTAAATTTATAACGGCGCCAATAACCAGCTTGTCATCACGAAACTGAGTATTTTTACCAACAAAAATTTTTTCTAAGTTAGCGTCGCTAGTAGCTTTCTCCTTAACCTCCTCAATCTCCGAGAAAATCAAACGACTCATTTCATCAGAGTTCAATTTTACTGTTGCAACACGCTCACCTGTTGATGATTGTTCTTTTAGCGTATTACTAACTTTACGCCAAATGTCATCGCGAGTTAATTCTTTTGGTGTAACATCTTTTACTGGTACAGCACTTGTAGTAGGCACCTCTTTTGCATACCAACTAGGTAAATATGTTGCTTGGCGCCATATTACTAGTAATACAACAGTAACAATACCCAAGGTGGCGCCAAATACCCATAGAAAACGCTTTAACATAATTTGTCTCAATACAAGCTTAATCTTTAATACGTATGGTGGGCATTGCCCACCTTACAAATACCTAAAAATTAATTATAGCCAAGTGTTCAAACAGGCGAATATACTAGGTTAAATGTATAAAAAGTGTAATATGGACGCGCAGGAGCTTTTAGAAAAATACGTGAAAGGTGAAAGAAACTTTGATAGGGTAAAGTTAAATGGAGTAAATCTTAACGGTGCGAACTTAAGTAGTATAAGTTTACAATATGCAGACCTATCTGAATCTGACTTAAGTAACGTTAACCTTCAGGGAGCAAAACTAGGTCAGATTAATTTAAGCAATACCTGTCTTACAGGTGCGAATTTAAGAAGCGTTAGTTTAGACTCTGGGAATTTAAAAGGAGCAAAATTAAGTCAAGTTGATTTAAGTAAAGCAACTCTAACTTCAGCTAATCTCAGCAATAGTAATCTTGAACAAGCGAATTTAAACGAAGCAAATTTAACTTCTGCCAACCTAATTGCAGCAAATCTTAGCCAAGCAAATTTAATCAAAGCCAACTTATCGAGCGCAAACCTAACTAATTCCAATTTAGAAAAAGCTAATTTAAATCGAGCAATCTTGATTAGTGTTAAGCTAGTTAATGCTAATCTT
The DNA here is from genome assembly GCF_059640475.1 of Calothrix sp. CBUCES-K 9914. Lineage (NCBI taxonomy): Bacteria > Bacillati > Cyanobacteriota > Cyanophyceae > Nostocales > Calotrichaceae > Calothrix > Calothrix sp. CBUCES-K 9914. Next base: position 2,370 of record NZ_JBXXZH010000195.1, on the reverse strand, counting down.
CAGTTTGCAGAACTCCAGTTGAGCAACTTATCAAAATCTGATTTATCAGGCGCCAATTTAAAAAATGCATATCTCGTTGGAGCAAATATAGAAGACTGTAATTTAACGGCATCGTGTTTACAATTTGCCAATCTAGAAGTAGTATCACTTCAAAGAACAAACTTAATTAGCGCAAATCTTGATTATGCCAACCTAAAAAAAGTAGATTTAACTCAAGCCAATATTTATGGAGTCAGTTTTAATAATACAGACCTAACTAGTGCGATAATGCCTGATGGGCAAATTAATATAACAAACACTTCCACTTATAAGTCACTTATGACACGTCAAGTAATTCGTACCGATAAAGCACCTGCACCCGTTGGACCCTATAACCAAGCTATAGTAGCATCTGGACAAATGATATTTGTTGCCGGACAAATTGCTATTGACCCACGACTCGGAGATGTTCTTTACAAAGATGACATAACCAAGCAAACCGAACAAGTAATGGCAAATCTTGAAGCTATCTTGACTGCTGCTGGCGCCACATTTGAAAACGTCGTTAAAACTGGTGTATTCCTCAAAGACATGAACGACTTTGCCGCAATGAATGCTGTTTACGCCAAGTTCTTTCCAGCAGAAACGGCGCCAGCGCGCGCTTGTGTTGAACCATTGGGGTCCCACCTGCAGGGGCAGGCACAACATAAACACAGGCGGCATAGGAGTTCTGGTCATAACCTGGGACTCAACTTGGAGGGAAGACTGTGGCAACTTCTCAGTAGTGTCGCCGGCAAGCTACAGAGCAGCCTGGCAAGGAGCAGCCTGGCAAGGAGAGTAACAGCGCTGCGGTCGTTCATGGTACATGTTGCGGTCTACCAATGCAACGCACTGCTGGGTTTGCTGGCTGAAGCTCAGTTGTGAGCTGACTGCTGGGGCCTATACTAGGTCATTATCATCATGTTACTCGTTCAAGACACAGCCATCAGCCCCGTGACGCACTGGAGCGGAAGAAAGTACTATGCAGAGGTGTGTCTGGTGGTGTTCTGCCCTGCTGCGCACCTGTCTGGCCCTCCGTGGGGTCCCGGTGGGCGGTGAGGCGGCGGGTTGGTGCAGTCCCGAGCATAGTGGCCCTCCTCACCACACCTGCAAAACGCAAGATAGCAGCAAGTAAGTCAGCGCACAGGCAGGTGCGAGGGCTTCATTGCAGCAGTGAGGGCTACACTGACATTGGTGTTGCTGCGGCTGCTGCACTAAGCAGAGTGCAATGCTGTACACCATACACATGAGATGAGCTGTTGCTGCCGCTGCAACTTCTGCTGGCACCACGCCCATACCACAGAGCTACCTGCTGCTGCTCATGCACACCACCGCTGCTGACCGCAAAAAACACTGTGGCTGCCAGGCTGCAGCGCCACCAGCGCACCTGTAGCATGTTGGTGGCTTCATGCCCCCACCCTCCTTGGGTGGGCTGGCAGGCGGGTTGGTGCAGTCACGGGCATAGTGGCCCTCGCTGCCACACCTGCATAGTAGCACACACCAGGTGACACAGCAGCGCTAGGCGGTTGGGAGCACAGAGTACAGAAGGCGTCAGCTACACAATCAAGCAACTCAAGCGCAGTACTGGCTCTCCTTGTAACGCAAGGGGCAGCAGGACAAAGCAAGCAGTACACCAGGTACTAGCGTGGCCCATGCGTGCACACTCGCTCTTTTAAACTGCGATGCCACTGCGCTTGCTGGGCAGTCAACGTGCACCAGAGCAGCTTCACAGGCTGGCCTCAGCCATCAACCATGTACTGCCAGTTGAACACAGAAAATGCTGCTGCGTATACACCTGCAAGTAACCATACGCACCACACCCCGCCCACCTAAAGCACACTTCTCCAGCTGCTGCCGGCGGGCCACTGCCACTACCACCAGCAGCAGCAGCACCACCCGGCCGTGGTGGCGGTGGCGGCTGCACAAATGGCGGCGGTGGGCCACCATCCCTCCTACCAGGAGGCCCCGGCGGGTGCGGGCAGTCCCTCGCCACATGCCCCAGCTCCCCGCATTGGAAGCAGCGCCCTGCACTGCTGCTGGGGTTGGGCCTTGGCGGGCCTGTGCAGTCCTTGGCCATGTGGCCCACCTCACCGCACTTGTAGCAGGTGCTGTTGAAGTGCTTGGGGTGCGGGCACTGCCGAGCCATGTGGTCTGATGCACCACAGTTGAAGCAGCCGCCACCTGCGGGGCCTCCCGGGCCCATCATGTGGCCAGGCATCATGCCACCTGCTGGGCCAGGGCCCCAACCAGCACCATCAGGGCCCCCTTCACCGGCTATTCCCATGCCGCTGCCCCCACCACCCCAACCACCCTCAGGGCCTAACCCCGCTGCTGCATCATCAAAGCCATCAG
>NZ_JBXXZH010000194.1:0-18385 GCF_059640475.1 Calothrix sp. CBUCES-K 9914 | reverse complement strand
GCTAACCATCTTGACAAATCCGATTTGAGAGGGAATGAAACAGCCCTGCCTTATTAAGGGGGGTTGGGGGGGATCAACATTGGTCTACATTGATATTTTGATTAACCTGCCTCTACAAATTTAGGATTGTTACAATAGTTAATGACTACAATGATAATGACACGGCGCCTGCGAGGATGTGAATATTATGTTTCTTGATGAACTGTCACCTATATTTAAACAACTTGTGCAACACCCAGTTTCGTTTTTGGGTGGTTTTGCTTCCGGCGCCCTGCGTCTTCATCTTGCTGATGACCCTGTAAGAAGTTGGCTAAACCAGCAAATGGGTACTAGTTATACTCCAAGTGTGACTATTATTAACAATGGCAAAAGCACTGGACCTCAGTCTATTTCTATCGAGTAAAAAGTTATGAGTGCTGAGTGCTGAGTACAGACCCTCCAGTTCAGGAGCGTCTGTACGAGAAGCGGAGTTAAGAGTTTGAACTCAGCACTCATAACTCAGCGCTCATAACTTAATAGGAGAGTATGTATAAAATTTAAGTATAATTACTCAAACAAAAAACTATGGTTGATGGGGTAAAGTTAGGTTAAATTTTATATAAGTTCACAAAATTATTGCATTTTCTTATATTAAAGTTAGCGTGATGAAAGGTTAACTACAAATGCTGTCAGTTATACTTAGTTTGATGCTCCCGTTAAAGTTTCTTCGGGAATAGGCTTTGCCCGAAATGGAGGTGGATGTTGAAGAAGGCACCCAAGGTTTATGGATAATGTCTCTGGGCTAGGCAAACAATTAGAATCGTAAGGCATATATCTAAACAGTTACGAAATCTGAAGATATCCTAAATATAAGTCAGATTAATCATAACTTACTAACCTTTGTAAAATCTCATACTTTGAAATTTCGCACAATCAGTTATTATTATTAGCGTATACATAAGTTCAGCCCAAGCAATGGTTGTACCTCAGACTAGGTAAGCAATAACAATGTTCGCTTTGGTCTAGTGTTGCCCATTATTGATCGTAAACTAACAATAGCTTATTCTAGATAGCAATTTTAATTAACGGTCTTACTGTTGAACTCAATGCTTTCTGTTCAAATTTAACGCGATCCACATGACTATTTACGTTGGAAATCTCTCTTACCGCGCTACCGAAGCAGACTTAAGAGCAGTATTCGCAGACTACGGCGAGGTGACTAGAGTCGTGCTGCCCACCGACCGTGAAACAGGTCGGATGCGTGGCTTTGCCTTTGTTGACATGAATGAAGATGCCCAAGAAGATAACGCTATCACCGAACTTGATGGCGCCGAATGGATGGGGCGCCAGCTTCGAGTCAATAAGGCGAAACCACGAGAAGGTGGCGGCGGCGGTGGTGGTAATCGACGAGGAAACTGGAAACAAGAAGCCTATGAATAAATGATGGGATATTAATCATAGCAGATTGTTTTCTTATGACGCAAGCCCTTGGTCGCGAAATATTGACAGAAAACAATTTAAGTCAATGTAAGTTATATAAAAAATGAACCGACAAGTCGTGGTATTCCCATACCTGCCACGGCTAGTCGGTTTTTGGTTATTTGGACAAAGACTAGCGCGCCTTAATCCTTTAGTTAATCTAAAACACCTATCAGTTCCTTTATTAAATTTCTAAGATAGAGGCAGCAGTGTTCGGAATTAATCGAACTTTCAGCCAGTACGAGAAAAAGGACTTAAAACAATGGCTCAAGCGTCAGAATCTCTGGACTTGTCTCGGAGTAACGTTACAAACGATGGGTTAGACCGTGATTGTACAACGCTGTCGCGTCATGTTCTACAACAGTTACAGTCGTTTTCTCCTGAAGCACAAGATTTAAGCGCGCTGATGAATCGTATCGGGCTTGCGGGTAAGTTAATCGCTCGTCGTCTCAGTCGCGCGGGTTTGATGGAAGGAGTACTGGGTTTTACTGGAGAAGTTAACGTCCAGGGTGAATCTGTTAAAAAGATGGATGTATACGCTAATGACGTATTTATCTCAGTCTTTAAGCAAAGTGGGTTAGTGTGTAGGTTGGCATCTGAAGAAATGGATGAACCTTACTACATTCCCGAAAATTGTCCTGTTGGTCGATACACTTTGCTTTACGACCCTATCGACGGTTCTTCAAACACAGATAATAATCTCAGCCTTGGTTCTATTTTCGCAATTCGTAAACAAGAAGGCGAAGATTTAGATCAAAAAGCAAGCGATTTACTTGTTAACGGACGTAATCAAATTGCAGCTGGGTATATTCTCTACGGTCCAAGTACGATGCTTATCTACACGATAGGTAGAGGTGTTCATTCTTTTACACTCGACCCAAGTTTAGGCGAATTTATCTTAACCGAAGAAAATATTCGGGTTCCTGATAAAGGTTCTATTTATAGCGTTAACGAAGGCAACTTCTGGCAATGGGATGAATCTATACGCGAGTACGTTCGCTATGTCCATCGGACAGAAGGATATACTGCTCGGTATAGTGGCGCAATGGTCAGCGACATTCATAGAGTATTACTGCAAGGTGGTGTGTTTTTATATCCCGGCACACTCCAAAAACCTGAAGGAAAACTACGTTTGCTTTACGAAACGGCGCCTTTAGCTTATGTGATTGAACAAGCTGGTGGCCGCGCGACTACTGGTGTTACAGATATATTAGATGTAGTACCAACTAAACTGCACCAACGTACTCCCTTAGTTATCGGTAGTAAAGAGGATGTCGCAAAAGTCGAGTCATTCATCAAAAAAAGTGCTGAGTCCTGAGTTCTGATTGTAGAGACGTGATTAATCACGTCTGTACGAGTTTTGATTAATAAGAGTACGGCTAGTTCCTTCAGGTAGCTATAGCGGGATCAATTAATAATCTGCGAGATCAATTATGGCAACCAATCATCTACTGGAAATCAAAAACTACGGTCAAAGTATCTGGATGGATAATTTGACGAGAGATATTATTAAATCCGGGGAACTCAAAAATCTAGTTGAAAACCAGGGTATTTGTGGCATTACTTCAAACCCAGCCATTTTCGAGAAGGCTATATACGGGAATGCAATTTACGATGCTGATATCGAAGCAGGTGTTCGTGCGGAACTACCTACGTACAAAATTTACGAATCGCTTGTATTTGAAGACATTCGTAAAGCCTGTGATATTTTGCGCCCAGTATATGATGCGACAGATGGATTGGATGGGTATGTAAGTATAGAAGTCCCACCAACTATTGCACACGATACTGAAGCAACAATTCAAGAAGCTCGTCGCTATTACTCTGAAATTGGCAAAGACAATGTAATGATTAAGATTCCCGGAACAGAAGCCGGGTTGCCTGCTGTAGAGACTGTAATATCGGAAGGGATTAACGTTAACGTAACGCTATTGTTCAGTGTGCAAAGTTATGTTAACTGTTTCTGGGCGTACATTCGCGGTTTGGAAAAACGTTCCGCAGAAGGTGAACCCATTAACAAAATATCTTCTGTCGCTAGTTTCTTCCTTAGCCGAATCGATAGCAATATTGATGGCAAAATCGATGCGATACTTAAAAAAGGGGTAGACGACATCGCTATAGAAGCTAAACTACGCGCGGTAAAAGGTAAAGTTGCAATTGCAAACGCCAAAATCGCCTACCAAGAGTACAAAAAAATTGTGCAAGACGAGCGCTGGAAGGCTTTAGCAGCAAAGGGTGCAAATGTACAGCGGTTATTATGGGCTTCGACGAGTACTAAAGACCCCAGCTATAGCGACGTTATGTACGTTGATGAACTTATTGGTCCAGAAACCGTTAATACTTTACCTCCAGCAACTATTGATGCTTGTAGCGACCACTGCAATGTTGCAAGTCGTATAGAAAGCAATGTTGACGAGGCGTACAAACTTATTGATAGCCTCAAAGACCCGGATATCAATATCGACATTAATACCGTTATGGATGAACTTCTCACCGACGGTATTGAAAAGTTTGTCAAACCCTTTGAGTCATTGATGAACTCTTTAGAAGACAAAATTAAGTTATTGTCTCCTGTGTAAGAAATATGGGTTAGAGATTAGCTCCTAACCCAATCTAAAATCCCAAATCGAAAATCCAAAATTTTATGGTCAGTCTGCTAGAAAATCCTTTGCGGGTTGGTCTGCAACAACAAGGGATGCCCGAACCGCAAATCATTGTAATCTTCGGTGCCTCCGGAGACTTGACTTGGCGTAAACTTGTCCCTTCGTTGTATAAACTGCGGAAAGAACGACGTATTCCACCCGAAACAACTATCGTTGGAGTCGCGCGTCGCGAGTGGACTCACGAATACTTCCGTGAACAAATGCGGAAGGGTATGGAGGAAGCTCACGGTGGTGTACACCCAGAAGAACTCTGGCAAGATTTTGCTCAAGGGTTATTTTACTGCTCAGGTAATACCGATAAACCTGAAGATTATCAAAAACTTAAGACATTTTTAACCGAACTCGATGAGAAACGGGGAACGCGCGGCAACCGCATGTTCTATCTTTCGCTTTCTCCAAACTTGTTTGCCGAAGCCATCAAACAGCTTGGTACTGCCAAAATGCTTGATGACCCCTATAAACACCGTTTGGTTATTGAAAAACCCTTCGGTCGTGACTTAGCGTCAGCCAAAAGTCTGAATGTTGTTGTACAAAAGTACTGTAAAGAAAATCAAGTTTATCGTATCGACCATTACTTGGGTAAAGATACAGTTCAAAACTTATTGGTGTTCCGTTTTGCCAACGCAATTTTTGAACCATTGTGGAACCGTCGTTTTGTAGACCACGTACAAATAACTGTTGCTGAAACCGTTGGTGTAGAAGACCGCGCGGGTTATTATGAATCATCCGGTGCCCTACGGGATATGTTGCAAAACCACCTCATGCAACTTTACTGTATGACCGCAATTGAGGCGCCGAACGCGATGGATGCAGAAAGCATCCGTACAGAAAAAGTTAAGGTATTACAAGCAACTCGTTTAGCGGATATTCATAACCTCGATTTATCAGCTATACGTGGACAATACGGCGCTGGTTGGATGAAAGGAAAGCAAGTACCTGGGTATCGTGAAGAACCAGGTGTGAATCCCAATTCAACCACCCCTACATATGTAGCGATGAAATTTGTCATCGATAACTGGCGCTGGCAAGGTGTTCCTTTTTATCTGCGAACAGGAAAGCGAATGCCCAAAAAAGTCAGCGAAATATCCATCCACTTCCGTGAAGTTCCCTCGCGTATTTTTCAATCTGCTGCTCAACAAGTTAATGCCAACGTTCTGGCAATGCGAATTCAGCCTAATGAAGGGATTTCGCTACGGTTTGAAGTGAAAATGCCAGGGGCTGACTTCCGAACTCGTTCTGTAGATATGGATTTTAGCTACGGTTCGTTTGGTATCGAAGCAACATCAGATGCATACGACCGTCTATTCTTAGATTGTATGATGGGCGACCAAACCCTATTTACGCGCGGTGACGAAGTAGAGGCTGCATGGCAAGTAGTTACACCTGCCCTCTCAGTCTGGGATGCACCCGCAGACCCAACAACTATTCCCACCTATGAAGCAGGTACATGGGAACCAGTTGAAGCAGAACTATTGATTAACCGCGACGGTCGTCGTTGGAGAAGACTCTAAAAAAGTGCTGTGTGGAAAGTGCTGAGTGCTGAGTATACTTCCTTACTCATTACTCAGCACTCAGCACTCAGCACTCATCACTGTTTATACTTAGTAAAAATTATGGTTTCCCAAGCTCCTACAATTTATTCACTTCAGGCGCCAAAAGATGTTTCGTTAACAGAAATCGAAGCGGAACTAGGGCAAATTTGGCAAAGTTATGGTATGGCAGGTGAGGATGGTGCTTTACCTGCTGCAACGCGCGCGACAACTTTTACTTTGGTTGTTTATGAACCAGAAGAAACGCAGCAGCTTTTAGCAGCGTTAGGGTTTTATAACGGTCCAATTGATGGAATTTTAGGACCGCAAACTGAAACAGCGCTTCGCGAAGCTCAAAAAGCTTATAAAATACCAGAAACAGGAAAACCAACACCCGATACAGTTACAATATTGCGGGGAGAAGTAGTCAAAGGTCGGGCTTCAGGTAAAATTTCTGAAGCTATAGCATACAAAGCAGATTCAAAAAGCCCTCGTATCGCCGATGAAATTGCGCTTCGTAACCCCTGCCGCATAGTAACTCTTTCTCCACTTGCAGGAGCTGACGAAGGCGTTAAAGCTCAAGTGGCTGCGTATTGTCCAATTCAAAAGCAGTCATCGAGTAGTGCGCTTGTTTGTTGTGAATACCTAACTTTAACTGGTACAGCAACTGCACTCGAACGTATTGGTGGGATGATACCCGCGTTATTAATAGGTGGGTTGCCTAAATTTCTATGGTGGAAAGCAACACCCGACCCAAATAACCCATTATTTAAACGCTTGTCAGCAGTTTGTAATAACGTAATTGTTGACTCATGCAATTTCAACGAGCCTGAGAAAGATTTACTCAACTTACAAGAGTTAGTTGAAAACGGTGTACCTCTTGCAGACCTTAACTGGCGCCGAATTTCTGGATGGCAGGAATTAGCGGCACAAGCATATGATGCACCAAACCGTCGTGCAGCGCTAGGTGAAATTGACCGTGTAAATATCGATTACGAAAAAGGCAGTCCAGTACAGGCATTACTATTTATTGGCTGGTTTGCAAGTCGCCTAGGTTGGAAACCAGTTGGTTATCAGCAAGAAAAAGGTGATTATGATATCACCAAAATTAAATTTCTTTCCAACGACCAGCGACCGATCGAAGCTGAGTTAGCTGGTGTTCCAATGGGAGACGTTGGTCAGGTTCCAGGTGACTTAGTTGCACTACGGTTGAGTTCAACCAATATCAATGCTGACTGTGGTACTTTAATTTGTTCCGAAACAGGTGGCTGTATGCGGATGGAAACTCAAGGTGGCGCCCAGTCCACAGGTTTATTCCAACAAGTTACCTCACTTTCAGAACAAAAAGCTGAAGTGCTATTAAGTCAACAAGTACAACGCTGGGGTCATGAAGCACTCTTAGAAGAAAGTCTCGCACTTACAGCACAAATTTTAAAATTTGGCTTCAGCACTGAAGAGTAAAAGTTAGGAGTTAGGAATTAGGAATTAGGAATTAAAAGTTAGGAATTAGGATAATAAACTTAATATCTGGTAATATTCTTAACTCACAACTTACAACTCCTAACTCCTAACTCCTAATTATTTTCATGTCTTTAATTATTACTGGAGAACGTAGCGGGGTGGGCAAGACGACAGTCACGCTCGCCCTACTTGCTTATTTATGTAAAAATAAATACAATGTACAATCTTATAAAGTTGGTCCAGACTACATCGACCCAATGTTTCACCGTTATATAACTGGTAGAGCATGTCGTAATTTAGACCCTGTATTAACTTCAGAGCAATATGTCCAAGAATGTTTTTGCTATCATCGCGAAGGCGCCGATTTTTCTTTAGTAGAAGGTGTCATGGGGTTGTTCGATGGTATTGGAAATCAAACCGTTCCCTTTTCGAGTACAGCACATATATCTAAGTTATTAAATATACCAGTCATTTTAGTTGTTGATTGTAGTCGCTTATCGGGGTCGGTAGCTGCTATTGTGCATGGTTACTGCACGCTTGACCCAAGTATCAATATTGCGGGTGTAGTTCTTAACCGTGTTGGAAGTGACCGTCATTTAGATTTACTCAAAAATGCACTTGCACCTCTACAAATAAAAATATTAGGTGTATTACGACGCGAGGATAATATATCAATTCCCGACCGTCATTTAGGTTTAGTACCTACATCTGAACTACCAGAACTCGATGCTATTATGTCTCGACTTGCTACTTTAGGTGCCAGTTGTTTTGACTGGGAAGCGTTATTACCCTTGTTAAGAACCTCTCCCCCAACCCCTCTCCTACAAGGAGAGGGGAGCGAGTGTATTCCCCCTTCCCTCATAGGGAAGGGGGTTAGGGGGTTAGGTTCTTTTGTTATTTCTCCGCATGACGTTAAAAGTCAGGGAAAGGGGGAATACTCAGTTCAAATTGCTGTGGCGTTAGATAATGCTTTTAATTTTTACTATCAAGATAATTTAGATTTACTACAAAAATTTGGCACCGAGTTAATTTTTTGGAGTCCGCTAAAAGATGATTTACCCAAAAATATTCAGGGAATGTATTTTGGTGGTGGATTTCCAGAAATCTTTGCTCAAGAGTTATCGAGTAATATAAGTGCGCTTCTTGCTGTTAAAGATGCTATTCAAGCTGGAATACCCACCATTGCTGAATGTGGTGGTTTGATGTACTTGTGTGACAAAATTATCGACTTTGAAAATAACGCTTGGTCAATGGTGGGAGTATTACCAACTCAAGCTGTAATGGATAAACGCTTGACGTTAGGTTATCGACGCGCGGTTACACTACAGAATAATTTTCTTCTTGACGCAGGTACAGTTATTCATGGACATGAATTTCACCGTTCGCGTTTACTATCTAACTTAAAGGCGCCTGTTTTTGAGACTTATCGCGCTGACACAGGAGAGTTTACAGGTGATGAAGGTTGGAGTACACAATTTAATCTTCACGCTTCTTACGTTCACCAACATTGGGGAAGTTCTCAAGAAATTCCACAACGATTTTTAAAATATTGTTTAGAACGCAAATAAATGTAGAGACGCTCCGGTTCTGAGCGTCTCTACAACGTGCGGATTTTATAAATAATTTAGTGGTCTGAAGCAGAATAACTATTTACTTGATTAACTACTGTTGGTGGGTCGTTCAGTGATAGTACTAATTGCGGAGTCGGAATATGGTGGTCGCTACGAGTAGGAACAACCGCAGTACCAAGAGCAAAAAATTCAATCACATGCGAACCCCATGAATATTGCCCTTCATGAATTTTGGCGCCAATTATCCCTTCAGCTTGTAAATGGGCAGCTTCTACTTGCATTCGCTCCATTGCCAGTTCGCGCGCATCGTACAGTGCCTGGGTAAAGTTGGTCATCTCAACATTTCTACCCATATTCTTAAACCATTGCCCAATACCCTGATAAGCAACGTGATAAACACAGTTACCCATTACTAGACCAACTGGCCGATAACCAGCTTTCAGCAGCGTCCAAAAGTCCTGTCCAGAAAGGTCACTTGTAAAAGGTTTATTTTTGAAATTGCGATAAGAAAGACTTTTATCACGTGCCACAACTGCGGTGCCAATTGCTACAAACTCAGCTAAATTAGGTTCCCAACTCATGTGTTTAGCTGTTAAGCGCACTCCCACTATACCATCGGCGCCTAAAGCTAAAGCTTCTTCTTCCATCCGACTCATTGCTAATTCACGCGCGTGATACATTGCTTGCGATAAAACAGTCATTTCCATGCTTTGGTATACACCTGCCCACTGAAAACCAATGTGGTACATTGAGCAACCAACAACTAGTCCCAATGGCTCAAAACCAGCTTCCTTAACTAATAAAAACTCATTGACTGATAAATCACTGGTAAATAAGCTTTTATGTCCATTGCCACCTCGCATTTCTGCTAAACGCTGACGAGCATGAACTGGTAATTCATTACCAAGTGGCTGTTCGTTACTTTGATTAAAATTTCTATTTGTCATAAAAAATGCTGTAATCATTAAGTAAATTTGACTATTAAAATTTTAACTTTTAGACAGTGGAATGAATAGCAATGCTTTACTAACAGGGTTTTGGACTGGTTCTTGATTAGGAGCAATTGCAGTACCGACAGCAACAAAATTAGCTAGTAGGTCACGAAATGGACCAGGATTAAAAAAACTCAATAAACTACTAATTATTGAATAAAAAAATACAAAAGGGATAAGTAGAAAGAGTGCTATCGCAAATATAACAGGTTGAAATAATCCAAATAAAAATAGGAACCCAAAAGACCATAACCAAAGACTAGAAAATGGTTGGTAATCAATTTTTTCAATGTCGGTGTGAATATGCATCCCAACCGCTCCAATGCCACCCAATTTTTCTATATCTTTCGACAGCCGAGCAACAGCTAAATCGCGCGAAGCCTGAAAACCCTCACTAAATTGAATCAGTTCCTGGTTCTGTCTTGCGTTTCCATACCTTTGGTTCCACCATGATTTATTCATCAAACTACGAGTTTGACGATTACTATGCACATAGTAAGAACAGGCGCCAAATACTAATCCTTTCGGTAAATATCCAGCTTGGTACAATTGCCAAAACTCTTGTCCACTTAAGTCGCTAGTAAAAGGTTTAGAACCATTTGAAGAAGCACGCTCCGGACGTAACGGTAAACGAATAGCTGTACCAATGGCTGTAAATTCAACCGTCCCTATACCCCAATGTTGCCGACTTTGTTGCAAGCGCACTGCAATAATGCCACATGCACCCAACATCGCAGCTTCTTCTTGCATTCTTTGAACTGCTAACTCGCGCGCTGCTAATTGTGCTTGTGTTAATGCTTCCAACTCACCTGTATGCTTTTGATACCCCCGAAAGTAACCGTAAAACCCTACTTTATAAAAGCAAGTCCCCATTACTATACCAATTGGCTCAAACCCTGTTTCGCACGCTAACAGGTATTCGTTACTACTTAAATCACTTGTAAAAAACTTATTACTTACAGATGACTGCAATTTTAGACGCTGCGTCCCAATTTTTGGGGTAAATTTGACTTCCGATAATTCTGGGTTGCTTGTTTGACTTATTGCTGATTGAGTATTTCCAGTAAACAACCAAACGACAGTTCGACTACAAGCATTGGCTAAACGGTCAAATAATCCCATAATTTTGACTTAATCTATGAATTAGCCGTTAATGAATTTATTTAAAGCGTTTCTCGTTTCGGCGCTATTTTGCGCTAACATAGCTAGATTCTGAGCAACTTCATTATTCCATTGCTCCATTGAAACATCTGTTGTCTTAATTACTACACCTCGTACAATTTTAATTATTTTGGCAGATAATGAACCGTAACGTTCGCGGCTAATTTGATAGTGATTATCCTCAAAGCATACAGTTATTTGTTTTACACTACCTAAACCTAGTAACTCTCGTTTGACAAGGATTTGAGTTGGTAGTATGGTTTGCAATCTTTTTGACAATGATTCTAACATGTCGCCAGATTCTTGCTTATCCATACGTAGTCCAGCAGCAAGAACATCCACTTCTAGAGCTTGGTCTAAATCTTCTTCCATAATATATGTATTTAGATATATTTATTTAGCTTTCAACTTGTAAAACGCGAACATGATGCTTTATATGGTCTTCCATGAAGCTAGAAATAAAGTAATAGCTATGGTCATAACCATTTTGGTAACGTAAAGTTAATGGTTGGTTAACTTCTTGACAAGCTTGCTCAAATATCTCAGGTTTTAGTTGTTCTTGTGCGAACTTATCATTTGTACCTTGGTCGATAAGGATACTACTATGATATTTATACTTTTTAATTATGTCACTTGCATCATACTGGCGCCAATTTTCTTTATCTTCGCCTAAGTAGGCAGTGAATGCTTTTATTCCCCAAGGACACTGCATTGGCGCCACAATTGGCGCAAATGCTGATACTGATTTGAATTTTTGTGGATTTCGCAAAGCACAAACGAGTGCCCCATGTCCACCCATTGAGTGACCAAATATACCTTGTTTGTTGATATCAATTGGAAAGTTGGCTGCAATTAAACTAGGTAGTTCTTCAACGATATAACTATACATGTTGTAATGTTTTGCCCAAGGTTCTTGTGTCGCGTCCACATAAAACCCGGCGCCTGTGCCAAAGTCCCAGTCATCATCTTCACCTGGAATACCCGCATCTCTCGGACTTGTATCCGGCGCCACTAATATTAGCCCATATTCAGCAGCGTACTTTTGGGCGTGTGCTTTAGCCATGAAATTCTCTTCAGTGCAAGTCAACCCAGAAAGGAAGTACAAAACGGGAAAAGATTTTTGCATTTGTGGAGGTTGATATACGGCAAAGCGCATTGGAATATTACAGGTAGTCGAAGCGTGGGAGTAGAAGCTAAGTTTACCACCAAAGGATTTGTAGTCGATTTTCAGATTCAGAGACATAGAGGAGAAGCTAAAAGTTTTATATATAGCAATCCTATCTAATGAGAGAAAATCCACGTATACAAAAAATTAGAACTATCAATCATCACCTTTAATGTAGTATTTATGTATCCAATTTGAGAGGAAGTTCAATCACAAACTTTGTGCCTTGTTCTGAAGTTGAATCACACCAAATCTGACCCCTGTGTTTTACAGTTATTATTTGATAACAAATAGATAAACCTAGACCTGTTCCTTTGCCAACATCTTTCGTCGTAAAGAAAGGGTCGAAAATTTTGGAGATAATAGCTTTTGAAATACTTAGTCCACTATTATAAATTGCAATTACTATCTTATCGGCAAATTTATGAGTACTAATCTTAATAAAATTTTGAGTTACTGTTATACTTTTTAAAAAACATTGTTGATTTAATTCTTCTATTGCATCGATGGCATTAGTAAGAATATTCATAAAAACTTGATTGAGTTGTCCGGCGTAACATTCCACTAAAGGAAGGTTTCCATACTCTTTAACTAACTGAATTTCTGAATACTTAGAATTTGTCTTGAGTCGATTTTGTAAAATCATTAAAGTACCATCGATTCCTTCGTGAATATCTACTTCTTTCACTTCAGCTTCATCCACACGAGAAAAATTCCGAAGCGCAAGCACAATATTTTGAATCCTTTCAGTTCCAATTTTCATTGACGATAGCAATTTGGGGAAATCTTCAATTAAAAACTCTAAATCAATTGCCTCTGCTTTTTTATGAATATCTAAGTGAGGATTAGGATAATGCTGTTTGTACAATTTTAATAAATGTAATAAGTCTTCAGTATAGTCATTAATAGGAATCAGATTTCCACTGATAAAACTAACAGGATTATTAATTTCATGAGCAACACCTGCTACCAGTTGACCAAGGGAAGACATTTTCTCCTTCTGTATCAACTGAGCTTGAGTTTGATAAAGTTGGTTTAAGGTTTTTTCTAATTCTTGAGCTTTTTGCAACAAATTTGCTTCAGATAAACGTAAGTTTTCTTCAACAATTTTTCGTTCGGTAACATCGCACGTTACCTTTGAGAAACCTCGCAATTCTCCATTTTCATTAAATAAGGGAGTAATTACAACATTTGCCCAGAAACGAGAACCATCTTTACGAAGGCGCCAACCTTCTTCTTGATAGTGTCCATCCGTAATGGCAATTTGAAGTTCACGTTCGGGTTTGCAATCTTCTAAATCTTCTGATGTATAAAAGCGAGAGAAATGTTGCCCAATAATTTCTTGCGCTTTGTAACCTTTAATTACTTCAGCTCCTCTGTTCCAACTAGCAACCCGTCCCTTGATATCCAGCATGAAAATAGCGTACTCTCTCACAGATGAAACCAATAGTTGTAAGTTCTCTTCGCTTACGCGCAGTCTATCTTGGGAAATTTTGCGCTCGATAATATCACAGGTGAGTAGGTTCATATCAATCATATGCCTCGTTGTTAACATCTGAATAATTACACCTCATTATTTAGAGTTCCCAACTTAGTTTCATATATTACCTTAAGAGTACGGAGGATAATAATTCTTTACATTATTTATGTTCGTTTTCAGCTATGAGACATTTTTGCACAGGCAGGGAGGGATGCACAGGCAGGGATGCCTGTGCTACGACAGTAAATTAGGCGACGTTGGCAAATAATTCTGTGAATGCTTTGGGTGCAGCTTCGGGTTTTGCGACTATTTCGACTATTTTGTTCCGCGCGCTGGGTTCTGATAGTGCTTCAACGCAAACCTGTGCCACTTTTTGTCTGGGAATGCTACCCTCAGATAGGGTATCAGCACTTTGCATGATAATTGCATCCGAGTTGTCTTCATTTTTTAACCCACCTGGACGCACAATGGTATAAGTTAAACCACTTTTTTGTAAGTATTCTTCAGCTTGCTTTTTCCATACCAAAATCAGCCAAAACAAATTTAAGGGGTGAAAAAATTGTGAAGTACACAGCGAAGTCACTAAAACAAAATGATTGATCTCTTTTGTTTTCGCTGCATCAATTAAGTTTTTTGTGCCTTCTAAGTCTACTTTATATGGCCCTGTTGGGTCTAAACTTGGTTTGGCGCCAGTAGCACACAGAACTACAGTACTATCATCTAGTGCGGTTGTAAGGGTGGAAGGTTCAAGAATATCACCCTGTACTAAATCTACACCAGGAGGGAGAATACTTCTTGCTCTGTCGAGATCACGGACTAAAGCACGAACGGGAATATTGCGCGCGACTAGTTCAGTAACTATACGACGACCCGTTTCTCCTGTTGCACCTGCTACAAAAGCTTTCATGATAAACGTTATCCTGGGAAACTAATGAGTGTCTAATTGAGTGTGTTGATTAAAAAGACGAGATGAAATTTGTTACGAATTTTTAAGGTTTCAGTAAAAATGAACAATTAGTACGAAACGTTCTCTCATATGAGGGAATGATAAGTAAAGGGCAAGGAATCAAAAGATACTGGAGGGCAGTTATGCTATCGAAAGACCAAGAGTACCAAGCACTAGAAACCACAGAGCCAATGTTATCTGTAACGTCAGGTATCGTCAACTCAGAGGATGTATTACCTAACACAGGGACTTTCAAACCAACGATATTTTACGGAAATTTCAGCGACTGTATGGAGATGCACGCTCCATCTTGTATTGTCGCAGAATATTTAAACGCTCATCGCGAGTGGTTTGTACGTTGTGCGGAACCGATGAAGGTTCAGCCATTGGGACAAAATGGTTATGCTTTGGTAATTGGTCGCTTTGGCGCCTTTAATTATGAGGTCGAACCAAAAATAGGTTTGGAACTCTTACCACCCGATGAAGGTGTCTATCGAATTCACACCATCCCAATTCCCGATTACCAAGCACCTGGATATGATGTAGATTACCGTGCCAACTTACAGCTAGTCGAGAGTCGCGCGGAAGATTCTTCTGGTTTTATAGAAATGACGCGCGTCGAGTGGGAATTATTTTTAGCTGTTAATATTCATTTTCCCAAGTTCATCCAACGTTTACCCCAGTCGATAATTCAAACCACTGGAGACCGTTTACTCAACCAAATTGTTCGTCAAGTCTCACGTCGCTTAACTCGCAAAGTTCAAGACGATTTTCATCGCTCTATAGGTGTATCTTTTCCAAAAAAGCGTTAATGTCCAAACATAAATCATTAATTATTAGTGGTCGATTTTGCATCGACCACTAATAATTAATCAAAGATTAAGCTTGACTTAATATCTTCTGAACAATTTGCACACCACTAATAGCCTGGTAAGTAAACAAGCCTAATATCGTGAAATTGATTAAAATATGAGTCATACGTGCCCAATTGGCGCCTTTTTGCATAAAAGGGGAAAGTGATGCAGAAAAAGCAATAAGCATCGTCATCCCAAGTCCGATAAGCAAGTGTGGACCAACGAACAACTTACCGTTATTAATATAAGTGACACCCATCGCCGCTACAGACCCTGCCACCATAAACCCCAATATCAAGGAACCAATCTGAAAGTGCCGAACGTTATAGCGTCCTTTGATTAACTCTTTCTTGTCTTCACCTTGCGCGTTACGGGTACTTTGAACTTTTAAACCCAGATAAGCAGCGTAAAGCGTCGCTAACAATAACCCCCACATCAGAACTGGGTGGACAAAATTTAACCCGTACTTAACCGATGGAGATAATTCCATTGTCGTGTTCCCCAAATTCTTAAATCTTCATAAAACTTAGCATAACTTTTTTTTACAGTCTCTTGTCAGATATCTTGTAGAATCTCTTGTGGAATGGGCATCCTTGCCCGTTCTATGTGCTTTTTAAGATAGGTACAGTTGAAAATCTGTCACACGTTACCAAGTAGTACCGTTTTTTTTCATAGTATTTTACTACTTATAACAACGGTGGAAATCTACCACGTCTACGATTAAACTGAGGATAACTACCTCAATAAATTTAGAGGTGCTGCAACATGGTACGACAAGTTACAGAATTCGATACCGCCGATGACTTGGTTATTTACCCAGAAACCGACGGTGAACCGATGGCGCAAAATACGTTACAGTTTATTTGGATCGTAATTATTAAGGAAGGTTTAGAAATACTATTTGCATCAAATCCAGATGTATTTGTTGCTGGAGATTTGTTCTGGTATCCAATTGCAGGTGATATTGATACAAAATACGCCCCTGATGCAATGGTGGTATTTGGTAGACCAAAAGGTCATCGACGTTCATATGTACAAGCGCATGAAAACAATATACCACCACAGGTAATATTTGAAATATTGTCACCTGGTAACAGGAAAAGAGAAATGGACGACAAGTTCGACTTTTACCAGAAACACGGCGCCGAAGAATACTATATATATGACCCAGATAAAAATATTTTAAGAGGCTGGTTACGTTCAAAGAAAACTCTCAAACCAATCAATAGCGTAAATAATTGGGTCAGTCCACGTTTACAAATCAAGTTTGTGTTAACAGCGACAACACTTGAAATTTATCGTCCAGACGGTCGCAAGTTCGTAACACCCGTAGAGCTTGATGAATTGTATGAACAAGCTGAAAAACGCGCGGATGCCGAACAACAACGTGCGGATGCCGAACAACAACGCGCGGATACCGAACGACAACGCGCGGAAACTGAACGACAGGCAAGATTAAACGCGGTATCTCAGTTACTAAAGACAGGAATGAGTATCGAACAAGTCGCGCAGATTCTTTCATTAACAGTGCAAGAAGTTGAAAGTTTAAAAGATTGAACGCTTACCGCCTATGCGGCGCTTAATGTTCAGGACTCATCTGGTGGTTGCATTTCGCTTACCAGTGGGTTTAAAACAATATCACTGGCGCCTGCGTCCGGTTTACCAGCGCGCAAAGTTTGTTTACGCTGGTTGCGTCGCGCAACTTGTCGATAACCCGCGCGTTCTGCTTTTTGATGTTCATATTCGATCAACCTGCCGTAATGCGCGTGCTTACTCAAGTTCATCGAAAGAAAAATATGCTCGCGCGTGTTTCCAAATCCTTTACGGTTAAAGAACTTAAGTGCGGGTGTATTTGCTGGGTCAGTATCTACTAACATAAAGCGTGCGCCATCCTCAATCATTCGCGCAATCGCTTTATCAACTAATTTATCAGCAACACCACGACGTTGAAACTTTGGATTAACTCCTAACCATAAAATATAACCGTATGTTAATGAAGCCTTAGTAATAATCGTTCCCAAAATAAATCCAGCAAGTTCACCATCAATCTCAGCCACTAAACAATATTCTGGATCGGTGTTGTAAAGTCCTATAACCTCCCATTCATCCCAAGTTCGGTATAAATACGGGTAAAGTTCACTAGTAAATAATTCTTCTCCCAAATGATAAATAGGAGCAATATCGTCAATTCCTAATTCACGAACAAATACAGTCTCATTACTGTCAAAATTCTCAATCTGCATAAAATTTATTTATATCTCAGCACTCAGCACTCAGCACTCAGCACTTTTATAGACTTACTTCTTCAATGCTAACTAAGTCAAGCAAAGAACTGTCTATTGTTAAAGGAGGAGAATTGAGAGATGTGTTGTTTAATGTTGCGTAAGTTCTATTACACCGTACTGCGAATTGGCATCTTTCGCATAATTTGTTGCCAAGAGAGACTTGGGGAAAATCTTTGCCTTCGTAATAAGAGGAAATATATTGCGTTAGCTGGGTGAGTAACTGATTTAATTTATGCTTTGTTTGTTCGTGAGTCGCGCTGCTATATTTAAATTTGAGACTTTGTGGTTTATCTCCAGGCTGAACAAACCAATAGGTCATGGAAATATTTTCTGGTACATAGACGCTTGTTTCGGCTAAAACAAACAAGTAGAGGAGAGTTTGCCAGTTTTGCTCTAAATAACGTGGGTTTTGTGGTTTTGGGTAAGTTTTCCAATCTACAATTTGCGCTTGTACATTATCGGCAATTAACAAATCATAAACGGTTACGAGTAAATAATTTTGAAACTGTAGAGTTCGATAATGTTCGCTTTCGCTAAACGTATCACCACTATTATTTTGTAATGTCTCTAATATCTCTGGCGCCGCGTTCTGAAGTCCATCGATCCAACTGCGTAACTTAGCGTCAGTTTCCAAAAAGCTATCGATAGATAAACCCATCGCACGCTGCTGCATCAGCAAGTGAAAACGACTCCCCAACATTAACTTTTCATCGTGGTCTGGGTCTGTTGGAGAATAAAGCTGTTCTAAGTAGGTATGCTGAAACAGTCTTGGACACTTGGACAGTGTATTAAGCTGTCCTTGTGAAAGTCGCATTAAATG